>CBDUUP010000032.1:0-19211 GCA_965370435.1 uncultured Anaerolineales bacterium
GTGTTTCTATTCGCCTAACTAATATTACACCTTACTCATCCCATAATTTGGTTATACCCCAACCGCCAATCTCGCTGTATAAAGCATGAAAATTCACTTTCCTACTCTCCACCTCGCTTTGAAGGAAAAGCTTCCAATCATATGATTCGGGCTGATCGCCTTCATCAGTGTAAAAGGTAATTATGGCAAAATAATCTATTGGGGTTTGTAACTCTACCATCAAAGTATGTTCAGAACTCAAATACTCGATTTCGTAACGGCCTTCAGGATACTTAATAAAGCCAAAGCGATCCTCCATCATCCAAAACCCGTCTGCATCCGGCACGTATTCATACCGGCCAGCGCACAAATACAAATGACCCACGACGATCAGTTCAGCATCCAAACCTATACCCGCATAAGAACCGACTGAATATCTCCCTTCTAAGGCCTCGCCTACCGTCAGAGGCTCATCCGACTTTGGACAGGGAATCGGCGTCACTGAAGGGCTGCTGCACGCTGCCATCAGGCACGCACTGGCGACCAGAAGGATCAATACCAAGGTTACAGAATTGTTTTTTCTCATTTTCACACTCTCCTTATGCAGCTTTCGACAAATCCCTCCCAAAGACCGCGAAATACACCGTCCCCAACACCCCAAACCCAAACGCCACCAGGAAATTGGTCTCAGGGGAGATATTCCATAAAACGAAGCTCCCGAAGGCGGCCAACGAGACAACGACGTCCCGAATCAGGTAATACAGGCCGAACATGCTGGCTTTCTTCCCTTCGGGGGCCAGGTCCATGATGAGGGCTTTGCGGGTGGGTTCGCCGAACTCCTTCAGGCCGCGCAGGATGAAGGCCACCACCAGCCAGCCGAACGAGCGGGAGAAGAGCAGCATCAACGGGAAGGCGGTGAAGAATCCGAAAGTGATGACGACGAAGGGTTTCTTGGTGAACCGGTCGGCCAGGTACGCGATGGGGATGTAGATCGCCATAGCGGTGACCATCTCGATGACGGTCAGCAAGCCGAACTGACCGGCGGAGAGGCCGTTGTTCTCTACCACCCAGACCACGGCGAAGGCGTAAGGAATCTGTTCGCAAAAGCGCACCAGAATGTCGGCGACCAGCAATCGGCGCAGGTTGGGAGACATCAAGGGGAAAACTCGCCAGGGATTGGATTCAGCTTTTTTAGGCTTGGCCTTCTCATCGTCTTCAATTAAAACTTGCTGCAGGACCAAAGCCACCAAGCCCAGAACCAACGCCACGATAAAGGCCAAACGAACGCCGTCACGCATGCCGTATTTGTCAATCAAAAAACCGCCCGTCAGCGGCCCTAACGCCATAGGAACCCGCCGCACCAGCGAGTGCATGGAGACGCCCATGGTGCGTTTTTTGGAGGGCAGCACCGCGGCGACCAGGCTCATGGTGGCGGGCAGCGAGACCGCCGACCAGGAGAGGAAGAACACGGCTCCCACCAGCACGGCTTGCCAGGTGGGGACGAAGATGACGACCAAATAGCCCAGCATGGCGACCAAGTTGAAGACGATGAGCGCCCGCTTGTAGCCCAGGCGGTCGCTCAGGTAGCCGCCGGGGAAAGCGTACAGCGCGCTGAGCAGGTTGTCCATGCCGTTGAGCAGGCCGATGGAAAGCGCGCTGCCACCCAGCGCGATCAGGTATAAGGGCAGGAAGCGTTCGGCCAGCCGCTCCCCCATGCCGACCAGGATGACCATCCCCAGCACGGCTACCATGCCCTGACGCAAGCCGAGGAAGTTGGTCAGGCGGCGGAGGCGGTTGGGTTGAGGGGGGGGTGTGTTGGGGTCAGGCATTTTTATCTCCAGGTGGAATTATGGATGAATTGAATCCGTATCGCAAGGGCGCAACCTTTGATAACTTTCTCATTGGGTCAGCAGGCAAATCAGGTTAGCCAGCGTTAGCCTCGGTAACCCCCCCATTACGGCTTGGTAATTATCCGATTTCGCCCCTGTGCTTTGGCTTCGTAGAGGGCTTCATCGGCGGCGGCCACCAATTCATCGGGAGAAGACTCAAGCTTAGGGCGAATAGTAGATACGCCCAAGCTCAAAGTCACAAATTCGCCCACCTCGGATCTAGCGTGGCTGATACTCAGATTTTGTATTTCCACCTGGATCCGGTTGGCTACCTTCATGGCGCCGTCAATATCCGTGGTGGGCAGCACAACCGAGAACTCCTCGCCGCCATAACGAGCGACCAGATCCCCAGGGCGCTTGACTGCCCGGCTTATCGCCCTGGCAATTTGTTTCAATGTTTGATCTCCGGCTGGATGGCCGTAGGTATCGTTATAGGGTTTGAAATAGTCAATATCCCCCATGATCAAACTCAGGGGCGCTTTTTCCCGGGTCAACCGCGTCCATTCATTATGCAGATATTCATCAAAACGGCGGCGATTGGCGATTTGGGTCATGTCGTCCAAGACGGCCAGACGCTGCAATTCGAGATTTGCCTTTTGCAATGCGTTTTCAGCCTGCGTGCGCTCGGAAACTTCTTGGGTTAGCAAACCGTTGGCCTCGGATAGCTCGGTGGTGCGGGCGCTCACCTGGGCTTCCAGATCCTCGTTGAGAAGCGCATTTTCGATGAGAACGGCAGCCTGGTCGCTAAAATAGGTCAAGGGGTCTAGATCCGAGTCTTCAAAAACATCGGCTTGGGAGCGGTTCTCCACGTAAATGACGCCCAGGGTCTGGCGATAGGTGGTCAAGGGGACGCACATGACCGAACGGAGTTCTAACTCGGTCACGCTAGAGGAATCTGAGAATGAGACATCATCCAATGCATCCAGGATAACCAGAGGCTTTTTATCGGCGATGACTTCATCAATAATGGTCCTGCTCACCTGGGTTTCAGGATATTCAATGCTGTTCCCCTCCCTATCCATGCTGACTCGGCAATCTAACTCGCCGTCTGGTTGCAACAAGATCAAATATCCATACTCAGCCCCTACCAGATCCAGAGCCGACCGCATAGCGTACTCAAGGAGCGGTCCCAAATTCCGCGTTTGGGCCATTTGGCGGTTGATGTCCAGGAGGGTTTTGAAGAATTGGGTGTCCATCAGGTTTTATCGTCAGTGCGGTGGTCTAGCCCTTGGGCTACTTCATTCCATTCTATCACAAGCTCCCGGTTGGCGGGCACGTTTTCCATGAATGATTTGCGCAGTTCCTCGTCCCGGATGTTGGCCGCCTGTTCTTGCAATAAAGCATAAGCCTTATCCAATACATTCCACGCTCTAGGATCCTGATTAGCCTGGAGAACCTGGTAACATATCAAGTAAAGTCTAAAAGGCTCTTCCAGGAAGGTTAATACTCTGGTCTCCATGGTCTCCACAAGGATTTCAATATAAGCTGCTGCCTGGGGTAGATTCCCTTGACCCAATAGCGCACAGGCCAGCCAAGCGCGCGTCTCCGGAGCCGAGTCAGGGGATCCTTCTGAGGGGGCAAGAATTTCTTGTAATATCTCAATGGCTTCAGCATATTGGCCTTGGTTGGTCAATACGCGGCCCAAGCCTGATCGTGTTTGGAACGCGGTTTGACGGTCGCCGATCTCCAGGTTAATTTCTAGCGCCTGGTGGAAATATTGCTTAGCGGTTGAGCGGTCTCCTTCGTGGAGGGCGATCAGTCCTTTGAATCGAGTCGCCGACCCCTCACTGCGGCGGTCGCCCGTCTGGCGGCAAATATGTAAGGCCTGGTTGATGTATTCACTGGCTTTGGGCCTATCCCCCAGCAGCCAGAAGAGCTTGCCATAATTTATCAGCGCTTGAGCCAATCCATACCGGTCGCCGATCTGTTGGAAGGCATCCAGAGATTGCTCCAGTTGGGCGCGGGAATCGGAATAATCTCCCGAATAAAAGTCCATCACAGCCAAGTTATTGAGCGACCAGGCGATACCTACCCGGTCATTCACCTGGGGGTCTCGATAAGCCTTTAAGGCTTGTTTATAGCTTTCCTGCATCGCAGCATGGTCAAATGGCTCGGTGGGGATGGACGCCAGCGATCGAAGGATATCCGCCCAGGTTTTTAGCATTTGCGCCTCCCCGGCGGTCTCCAAAGCCAGGGTCGTTATCTTACGTGATTTTTCATACTCGCCCAGTCGCCTCAGTCCCCGTCCCCATTGGTAATATCCCTCCGCCAGACTGCCCATATCCTGATTTGCCTTAGACAGGCGCACCGCCGTTTGCGCGGCCTGAACGGTTGCGGGGAAATCACCGGTAGCAAAAGCGTATTTAGATTTCTCCAAAGCGATCTCGGCCCGCTGCTCGTCCCCCAGGCTTTCCGCCAGCTCCGCCAACCTGGCTAGATCGTCGGCCTGGGTCTCGCGCTCGCCTTGCAGGCCATATACCCGCTGGCGAGCCAATACTATTTCATAAACTTTCTTTACTTCTGTTTCGGGCGTTAATTCCAGGGCCCGGCTGAGATGGCGAACCGCATCTTGATTGGCAAAATGGGCGGCGGCGTACTCCCCGGCATTCCGGCTGTAATGGGCGGCCTGGTCCATCTCTCCAGCCGCGTACCAATGTTCGGCCAGCGCGGCGGCGTGCTGTGGGTCCTGGGGATAAGTTTCTTCCAAAGCAATTGCGATCTGCCCGTGCAAGGCAGGACGTTCATCCTCATCCAGATTGTCAATCAAGGACTCCCGCAGTTTATCGTGGACGAATTGCCAACGGCCTTCTATCACCTCCAGCACGGCGACGTTGGCGCAGGTGGTCAACCAGGTCTCCAGGTCGGTCTTGGGCATGACGCCTTGCAGCACCTCCAAGTCCAGAGCGCGTCCGGCAACTGCGGCCAGCTTGAGCAAGGGGCGGTCTCCCGCCGGAACGCGGCCCAAACGCCGCTGGACGATCTGGCGCACACCGCCTGCAAATACGGTCTTGGGCAGCGTCATCCGCCCCACCTCATCCAAACGCCCGGCTTCTTCGGCCAGGGCCCGCATGGTTTCCACCAGGAAGAATACGTTGCCCTCGGTTTCCAGGTTTAATAAGTTGAGAACGTGGGGCTGGGACCCCTTCTCTCCCAGCATTGACACACTCAGTTCGGAGATTTGGGCCTCGTCAAAGCGGCTCAGATGCAGTATTTGCATCTTGGGCAGTTCGTCGGGCAGGCCGGGACGCTCGTCGCTGCGGTAGCTGCCAATGATGAGCAAAGGCGCATCTTCGATCAAGCGCAGCAAGGGGTTGAGCGGCTCCAGGCTTTCAGCCGCCCATTGCAGGTCCTCCAGGATCAGCACAACAGGTTGGGCGGCACGGGCGGATTTTCGAAAGACATCGGCGATAGTGAGGGTCAAACGGTGTTGGGCGGCTTGGCCTTCCAGTACCGGCGCCGCGGGAATTTCCCGCCCCAATAGGTCTTCTAGTTCAGGCAAGATGGGTTTGAGAACCCCAGCTTCCAGGTCATCCAAATCCGTGGAGAGGGCCAAACGCCGCAGAGGTTCCCGCCAAAGTTGGTAGGCCAATCCCCCACCCTCAACGCCCTGCCCGGTCAAAACCAACGCGCCGCTCACCAAGGCCCGGATGCGCAGTTCTTCCAGCAGCCGGGTCTTGCCCACCCCGCTCTCCCCTCCCACCAGCCAGCCGCTCCCCTGGCCTTCCAGGGCCTGGTCCAGCGCGGCAATACATTGCTCCAGTTCAGTCTCCCGCCCCACAAATCGGGCCGCCTGCAAATAGCTATCCCGTATGGCCTGATCCTCTTCCGGCGCGGGCTGGCCTATTGCGGCGCACAACTCCTGGATGACTTCCTGGGCATCGGCGTATCGTTCAGCCGGGTCTTTCGCCAATAACCGGCCGATAATGGGACTCAGTTCGTCAGACAGAACGGAGAGATCCACATCACTTTTGAGGATATCCCTGATCAGCCGCTTGCTGTCAACATCAAAGGGGTGCGCTCCGGTTATCAACTCATAAGCCATCACGCCGACGGCATACAGATCGGAGGCCTCACCGGCCTGGCCTTTCTGCAATATCTCCGGCGACATGTAAGCGACCGTGCCGAACCGCCCGTGGGCGTCTTCACGGGGCACCGACAGCCCGAAATCCAACACCCGGACCCGGTCACCGGTCACCAGGACGTTGCTGGGTTTCAAGTCGCGGTGGATGATGCCCCGCCGGTGGAGATAGGCCAGGGCTTGCAGCATCTGCACCAGATACTCCACTTGGGTCTGGATGGGTTTACGGCGGCCGGCCTGGATGATGGTTTGAGCGCCTTCCAGAAGTTCCATGGCGAAATAGGGCTGGCGGTGGACGTCAAAGCCGTAATTGAGGACGCTGATGATGTGGGGATGGCGCAGGGAGGCCAGGACTTTGAATTCTTGGGCCAGGGCGACGCGCATAGTATTTCCCTCATCTTGTGAGTCTCGCCGGTCAAATTGCAAACGCTCACCGGCTACTGTGACGCGTTTGAGGGCAACAGTTTGGCTGGAGAGGCGGTCGGCGGCCCGGTAGACCTTCCCCATGCTTCCAGAACCGATGGTGTCCAGGATCTGGTAGCGGTTGCCGACGACCTGTTGGATTGTTTGCATTGAGCTAACCTCAGGCTAATTCCAAGATCGGTTAAAGTGTAACATGACTCCTAGTCTGACTATACCCATTACACCCGCCAATATTGCTAGGGGGAAATCGCTAGCCGATAATGGAAAACAAGAATCGTCGTAGGGACGCAGCATTGCTGCGCCCCTACGGAAGGATCTCCTCGCCGGGCCGGTATTCACGCTCCAGATTGGCGCGGATGTCGGCCTCGGTGAACCAGACCGGGCGCAACTGGCGTTGGACGAACAACAAAGATTGGTCGGCGTAGTGAGGGGAGGCCTCGTCGAGGGTGGCGCTGCCGTATTGGTGGATGGCCTGGGAGGAGACCTGCCCATCCGCATTCCAGCGGACCAACATCACAAAAGAATCTCCCGCGCTCCCCCAGAAGCGGCCATCCTCCTGCAATCCGCCGTAAACGGCATGGAGCACGTCCGGCGCGCCGCCTACGCCCAGGTCCAGGTCGCCCCGGATCAAGCGATTGACCTCGCCCCAGAGCACGTCAAACCGCCCGTGTTTCTCTTTCATGTAGTCCACAGCGTTTTGGAAGCTGTCAAGCACATCTTTGACCTCGAACTCATTCCCCACCAGCCTGCCGCCGCTGAAACCCTCCACGTCCCGGTCCATGAAATAGATAGTATAGATGACCAGAGCGGTGGAGGCGTTATCGGGGGTGGCGGTCAGGTCCCAATTTATAAGCTGTGTGGCGCCGGTCACGACATCGGGATTGGTCTGATCGGATTGGTTGATGATGATGCTGACAATTTTAGCCACGTCCGACTTGGTGGAATATTTCATATCGAACTTGTAGGCGACGAACTCCTCCCAGGTGATGGATTCATCCTCGCCGAATAGCTCCAAAGCCCGCAGCGCCCGGTTGGACATCCGGGTTTCGATCCCAAAGGTCGGGGAGTAGTCATCCGGGTTGGGATTGTCGGGGCCGATGGTGGTCTGGAAGGGGGTACTGTTGCAGTTTTGGATGAAGCCCGAAGATGGGTTGAACACCTGGGGGAGGTCTTCAAAGGGCAAGTATTCGGTCCAGAGCACCTCGGAGGTATCGCCGGGGAGGTACATATCCCATTGGTAACCCTCGGCGCGGATGGGCAGATCGGCATTGAAAAGGTAGTAGATATTACCTTCCCGGTCGGCGTACCCGACGTTGAAGGTGGGCAGCGCGCCGGAACTCATCGCCGCCTGCCATTCCTCGAAATTTTCAGCCTTGTTCATCCGGAAAAGCTGCTCCCAGATGTCAATCCGTTCCATGCCCGCGTAGCGGATGGCGTAGACGCCATGATCCTGGCGCACCACCGGCCCGTACACCGACCACAAGGCCTCCTGGGTGACTGTCCAGGAGAAGTTGCCCAGTATTTTGACCTTGATGGGCGCGGGGCGCACTTCCAGGTCCAGCCATTCCCCATCATACTTGTATTGGTTGTCGTCATCCGGGTTGATCTCCAGGACGTAAATATCCGCCAGGTCGGCCTCGTTGACGGTGAAGGCCCATCCCAAATTCTGATTGTGGCCGTGCAAAACCACCGGGGAGCCAGGGAACAGCCCGCCGGTCATATCCCAGCCTTCCTCGGAATGGACGTGGGCCTCAAACCAGGCCACCGCTCCCTCCCAGGGCTGGTGGGAGTTAACGTCCAGATAGGTGGAGCCGTCGGAGGTGCGGAGTGGGCTTACGGCGAAGGTGTTGGACCCCAAATTCGCCCCGGTGAATGAGAAATCACCCAAAGGCCGGGGGGAGACTTCGCTTTTACGTTCGGCGGCGAACAACTCTCCCAGCATGCCGTCCAGCCCAAAGAACAAGGGCGATTTGAGGACCGAGGCGGCGACGATATCCTTCCCGGTCACCGGAAAGGCCTCGTCGGTGAGGACTTCCTCCGGGTGCAGGGCGGCGTAGTAATTGATCCCATCGGCGTAGGCTTCCATCAGGGCCCGGGTTTCGGGAGCCAGAGCGGTTTCGTATTGGGCGTCCACCGCGTCCCAGATGCGCAGCAACTGCACCGTGTAATCAATAGGGGCGGCATCGGGGCCTTCGACGCTGGCTAAAATCCCCCGCCCGGCCAGCAGGGTTTGCTGGACGGTGAGGAAATCGTCCTCCGCGTTGGCGTAGGCCAGGCCGAAGCCCGCGTCGGCGTCGGTCACGCCATAGATATGGGGGATGCCCCAGGTATCCCGCAGTATGCGGACATCGTAGCCCTGATTGGAATTGGCCAGGTAGCTCAGGTCAACGGTCTGGGGCCAGAAGATGTAGGCTCCGGCAGAGACGATCAACACCGCCAAGACGATCAGGATGGATTTCCAGGGAATACGCTTCAGGAAGTTTTTTATGGATTGCATTTTAGAATCACTCCTCATGATTTGGATTTCCCGCTTATTGTACTCGATAGACCTGATAAGCGCAGAAACCAGCGCATATTTGTTAATCCATCTCAGAATAGACGCGTTCTTCCCAATCGTGCCTTATAATTAGGGAAGTGATGCCAACCTCTTCAACCATATTCTCAGGGGCAAAGGAGCGGTGAAATGAAATTCGAAGGAACTGAAACCATCAATGCGGGGCGAGAAAAAGTATGGGAATTTTTGATCGACCCGAACGCGGTGGGGGAATGCGTGCCGGGGTTGAAATCTATGGAGATCATAGAGCCGGACAAGAAATTCCGCGGTGTCGCCGCCATTGGGCTGGGTTCGATGAAGGCCACCTTCACCGGCGACGTCGAGTGGGTAGAACTGAACGCGCCGGAATTCGCCCGCGCCCAGGCCCACGGCACAGCCCCCGGCAGCGCGGGCGACGTCACCGCCGAGATGAGGCTGATCGAGCAGGACGGCGCGACCGAATTGCAATGGTCGGCGGAGGTGGCGATTGTCGGAACCATCGCCAGCCTGGCAGCCCGCTTGATGAACAGCGCGGCCAAGAAGCTCACCGGCCAATTCTTCAAGTGCGTCAAGAAGAAAGTCGAAGAATAAGTTATGAACTGGAGATTCAATGTTTAGAAATTTATGGTCAAAGACGATTATTAAAATCATTGGTATATCCTTATTGAGTATCGCACTCTACTACGTTCGAGAAATGTACAAAATGGGTGCCGAAGGCATTTATAGGGCACTGGCGATATTTATAATTACGGTCGTCGTTTCAGTGTTTGGTAATAAGTTCAATAATTACCTTAATGATCGAGTACCTGACCAAACCAGCCAAAATACCATTAGAGTGATCATTATTTCTATTTACACTGGATTGATGTTCGGGATCATCCGTTCTTCGATCTATCTTGGTGCAATATCTTTCTCATTATCATATTTTCTTTCAACCTATCTATTTTCGTGGCAGCAAAAGAGAATATCGAATGAAGAGCAATAACTAGCCGATTAGTTGATAATGCATAAGGTAACCTGAATTCTATCTATCACCAAAGACATCAGATACTTGGAGTTCTCACCCTGAACATCGAATCCATCGACCACCTGCAAGAAAGGCTGCGAGAACGGCAGTATATCGCCGGTCGGGGCTTGGCGACGTCGATCTTCCTGGCCCTGAAGCTGGGCCGGCCGCTGTTCCTGGAAGGCGAGGCGGGGGTGGGCAAGACCGAGGCGGCCCTGGCTCTGGCCGGGCTGTTGGAGACCGACCTCATCCGGCTGCAATGCTACGAAGGGTTGGACGTTCACCAGGCGGTCTACGAATGGAACTACACGCGGCAGATGCTCCACATCCGCTTGCTGGAAGCTCAGGGCGAACAGGCCCAGGAAGCGGAGTTGTTCGGCCCCGATTTCCTCTTGGCGCGGCCCCTGCTCCGAGCTATGGACCCAGACCGGACCCAACCGGCTGTGCTGCTGATTGACGAAATTGACCGCAGCGACGAAGAGTTTGAGGCCTTTCTTCTGGAGGCCTTGTCCGAGTTCCAGATCACCATCCCGGAGTTGGGCGTCATCAAGGCCACACACCCCCCAGTCACCATCATCACCTCCAACCGCACCCGCGAAGTCCACGACGCCATCAAACGCCGCTGCCTGTACGCCTGGATAGACTACCCCGCCTTTGATGAAGAATTGGAGATCGTCCTCACCAGGATCCCCTCGGCCCCGGAAAAACTGGCCCAGCAGGTGACGGCCTTCGTGCAGGAGGTCCGTCAGGCCGACCTGTACAAGCTCCCCGGCGTGGCCGAAACTCTGGATTGGATGGCGGCTCTGATGGCTCTCAACCAGACCGCTCTGGAACCCAGCATCATCAACGACACACTGGGAGCGGTCTTGAAATATCAGGATGACCTGGCAAAGATACAGGGCGAAGCGGCCCAGGCGATCCTGGAGAAAGTCCAGCAAAAGTAAACGGTGGAAAACGAAACCCTGCTCCACAACCTGGTTCTCTTTGGGCGGGTCCTGCGCGGGTTGGGGCTGGCGGTCAACCCCAACTGGACCTTAGACTTGACCCAGGCGCTCGACCATATCCAAATCGGGGACCGGGAGGATTTCTATTACACTCTGCGCTGCATGTTGGTCAACCGCCAGCCAGACCTAATTCTCTTCGATGCTGCATTTCAGTCTTTTTGGCGGAAGCCCTCTGAGAAGATGGCGTTCAGCCCCTTAACGCCCGCCAGAAGAGAAACCACCGTCCAAATGACCGGCGAGCCGCCGCAATCTTTATCCCCGCCCCCCGCGCGTCCCTCTCCAACCGAACCCGATATCGTCCTCCAGGCCACATTCACCTACAGCGACCGGGAGCGTTTGCGGACCAAAGATTTCGCTCAACTGACCGAGGATGAACTGGCCGCCCTCAAACGCATGATGGGGGAGTTCACCTGGCGGTTGGGCCAACGCCGCACCCGCCGGTGGCAGGCGGGGAACCGGCCGCGCATTGACCTGCGGCGCACCCTGCGGGGAGCGATTCGCAGCGGCGGGGAAGTGATGGCCTGGGCGCGGCGCAAACCCAAGACCAAACCCCGCCCGCTGGTCGTTCTCGCCGACATCAGCGGCTCGATGGAGAAATACACCCGCATCCTGATGCACTTCCTCTACAGTTTAGCCAGCGGCAGAACGGAGGCCTTCGTCTTCAGCGCCCGCCTGACCCGCATCACTCGCCAGCTTCGAGGGAGAGATGTTGACAAAGCTCTGCGAGAGGTCTCCCGCCGCGTCCCAGACTGGTCCGGCGGGACCCGCATTGGGGAGGCGCTCAAAGCCTTCAACTTCGACTGGGGGCGGCGGGTGTTGGGGCGGGGCGCGGTGACGCTGCTCATCAGCGACGGCTGGGACCGCGGCGACGTTCACCTGCTGGGAGGCGAGATGGCCCGCTTGGCGCGCAGCAGCCACCGCCTGATCTGGCTCAATCCGCACCTGGGTTCCCCGGATTACGAACCCCTCACCCGGGGGATGCAGGCAGCCCTCCCCCACGTGGACGATTTCTTGCCAGTCCACAACCTGGAGAGCCTGGAAGACCTTGCGCTTCATCTGGGGAATATTTCTTAGGGGATAATTTATTCACCGCAGAGACGCAGAATTCGCGGAGTTTCGCAGAGAAAAGCTTTTCGGCTCTGTCTAGAACAAGTGCAAAGTGTCCGATTTGTTTTACTCCTGAACTAGAAACTTGCGTTTTTGGGAGTCGAGGCTTCAGCCGGGCCACATGCGCTGTTTTTTCCCGGCTAAAGCCTCGACTCCACCACCATTTGTGGGATTAGCCGGACCCCCGCCTCGAAGAATGCGATGATGCACTAGTTCTGAACATGAGCCAGCTTTTCAGTTTTTCTCCGCGTTGACTCTGCGTTCTCCGCGTCTCTGCGGTGAGTTTTTTTTACTACACTGGGAATATCTCCGACCGCTCAAACCCCAAATATATGCGATATGACCGTGGTGGCCGGGCCGCCGACGCTTTGCATCAAGGCGATCTTGGGATTGCGGACCTGGTTCTTCCCGGCCCGTCCGGTCAACTGCAAGGTGAGTTCGCAAGCCTGGTACAGCCCGGTGGCGCCGATGGGGTGGCCGCGGGCTTTCAAGCCTCCCATGGTGGAGATCGGAATGCGTCCCCGCAAACGTATCTCCTTCTCCTCGGCCAGCCGCCAGCCCTCCCCCGGCTCGGCGAAGCCGACGGCTTCCAGCTCCAGGCAGGCCATGATGCTGAAGGCGTCGTGGGTCTCGAAAAAGCTCACGTCCTCCCGGTTGACGTTGGCCTGGCGAAAAGCTTTTTGGGCCGAAAGGTGGGCGCCCTCCAACCACAAGGGGTTTTTCCGATCCTGAACCCGGAAGCGGTCGGTCGCCACGCTGGAGGCCAGGATGTGGACCGGATGGCTGGTATAGGCCCGGGCTTCTTCGCGGGGGGCCAACACCACCGCCGCGGCCCCATCGCAGATGGGCGAACAATCCAGCAGGCGGAGGGGATGGTGAACTATGCGGGAGCTGCGCACCTTGCGGGGGTTCACCGTCTGCTCGCGGAACATGGCGTTGGGGTTGTGGCGGGCGTTGCGGTGGGCGTTGACCGAGAAATTGACCAGGGCGTCGTCGGGGGCCTCATATCGTTCCAGATAGAGCCGCATCAGGTCGGCGTTCTGGCTTATCATGGTCCCCCCATCCACCACGTCCCGTTCGGCGTCCAGGGCCTTGGCCAGCGCGGGGGTGGGCACGCCGTCGCTCATCTTCTCCACCCCCACGGCGATAGCGACGTCCGCCTCCCCGCTGGCGACGGAGAGGAAGACCATCCGCAAAGCGGCCGCGCCGGAGGCGGTGGCGGCGTTCACTTCCAGGGCCTCGATCCCCCGCAGTCCGGCCGCGTCGGCCACCAGGGCGGCGACGTGCTTCTGGCCTTGCAGTTCATCGCCCAGCATATTGCCGACGAAGATAGCGTCCACCTGCTCCAACTCGGCGTCTTCCAGGGCCTGCATCACTACAGATGCGCCCAGATCACGGAGGCTGAGGGCAGATTTTTTCTCGATTGGCAGCTGCCCAATGCCGACTACGCTCACAGATCTCACTTTAATCCTCCTGACAACCAAAACTAGCTCTTGCTTTGAATGGATTCACATTATACAATGGTACTATGCAAGTTCAAGCGAAATAAAGGATGTTCTCATGAAACCTGCCCAATTTGATTATTTGGCTCCCGATACACTGGAGGCGGTTCTGGCCGCCCTGGCGGAACATGGCGACGAGGCCAAGCTCCTGGCGGGAGGCCAAAGCCTGATCCCGGCCATGAACTTCCGCCTGATGCAGCCCGCTATGCTGGTGGACGTCAACCGGCTGGCTGGCCTGGACTATGTCCGCCAATCTGATGATGGCGAACTCCGCATCGGGGCCATGACTCGCCAGCGCACCCTGGAAAGAGATTCTTTAGTAGAAGAGACTTCTCCCCTGCTCTACGAGACCGCGCCCCACATCGCCCACCCGCAGATACGCAACCGGGGCACGGTGGGCGGCAACCTGGCCCACGCCGACCCGGCCTCTGAACTGCCCGCCGTCGCCCTGGCGTTGAGGGCGCGCTTCAGGGCACAGAGCGCGGAGGGCGAACGCTGGATACCGGCCGATGAATTCTTCTTCGGCATGTTCGCCACCGACCTGGAACCCGAAGAGATGCTGGTCGAGATCGCCATCCCGGCCATGCCTCTCCGCACCGGCTGGGCTTTCATGGAATTCTCCCGCCGCAAGGGAGATTACGCCTTGATGGGCGTGGCTGCCTTGGCGACCCTGGACGAAAGCGGGGTCTGCCAGGAGGCCCGGCTGGTGTACTTGAACGCCGGAGACGGCCCGGTGGACGCTCAAGAGGCGGCTCAATTGCTGGTCGGGGAATCCGCTTCCGAGGCCGCTTTCGAAGCCGCCGCGGTGAAGGCCGCCCAAGAGGAGATCGACCCCTTCGGGAGCCTGCATGCCACCATAGACTACCAACGCCACCTGGCCCGGGTATTGACCCAGCGAGCCTTGAAACTAGCTTTTGAAAGAGCCGGAACAAACGGAAATGGGAGCTAAGATGACTGACAAACACGCCATATCAGTGACCGTCAACGGGCAGGTTTACGAGAAGGAAGTCGAGCCGCGCCTGCTGTTGAGCGATTTTATCCGCCATGAACTGCGATTGACCGGCACCCACGTCGGCTGCGAACACGGGGTTTGCGGCGCATGCACCGTCCTCTTCGACGGCCATCCGGTGCGCTCCTGCCTGATCTTCGCCGTGCAATCTGACGGCCATGAAATCGCCACCGTGGAAAGCCTGGCCGAGAGCCAGGACGACCTGCATCCTCTCCAGCAAGCCTTCTGGGAGGCCCACGGCCTGCAATGCGGTTTCTGCACGCCGGGGGTTCTGATGACCCTGATCCCCTTCCTGGAGGAGAATCCCGAACCGACCGATCAAGAGATCCGGGAAGCCCTCTCCGGCAACCTGTGCCGCTGCACCGGCTACCAGCACATGGTGGACGCGGTGAAGCTGGCCGCGGAATACGGTAAACAACCGGATTAGATAGATATCCTCTGACCCTCCAACCCATGCACTTACTAGAAACCCTCGACCAACTGGAAGCCCACTTTCGGGAACGCGAACCCGAGGTGTTGGCCTTTGTGCCAGAAGAGGGCCGCTTCGAGCGGTTGCGCCAGGAGGCCGATGCGCTTTTGGCCCAATATCCAGACTCCGAGGCGCGCCCGCCCCTGTTCGGCGTCACCCTGGGCGTCAAGGACATCTTCCACGCTTCGGGATTCACCACCCAGGCGGGATGCAAACTGCCGCCGGGACTATTGCAGGGCTTAGAAGCCCAAAGCGTCACCCTGTTGAAAGAGGCTGGCGCGCTGATATTGGGCAAGACGGTGACCACCGAGTTCGCCTACTTCGCCCCCGGCCCGACCCGCAACCCCCACAACCCCGCCCACACCCCCGGCGGCTCCAGCAGCGGCTCGGCGGCGGCGGTGGGGGCCGGGTTGTGCAGCCTGGCTCTGGGCACCCAGACCATCGGCTCGGTCACCCGCCCGGCGGCCTTCTGCGGCGTGGTCGGCTTCAAGCCCAGCTATGACCGCATTTCCAGGATTGGGGTGATCCCCCTCTCCCCCTCGGTGGATCACGTGGGCCTTTTTGCGCCCGACCTCGCCGGGGCGAAATTGGCCGCCAGCGCGCTCTGCGACGATTGGAAATCCTCCCCACCTTCTCAACGCAAGCCCGTTTTAGGCATCCCCGAAGGCCCGTATTTGGAACGAGCGAGTGAGGCAGGCCTGGAACATTTCCGCGCCGCCTGCCAACGCCTCACCGAGTCAGGTTTTGAAGTAATACCTGTCCCCGCCATGCCGGACTTCGACGACATCTACCAACGACACAACCAACTCACAGCCGCCGAGGCCGCCCAGGTCCACGAACGATGGTACGCCACGCATGGCGACCTTTACCATCCCAAGACCGTCGAACTGATCGAGCGAGGTCGAGAAATCTCCCCGGAAGAACTGGCCCAGACCCTGGAAGGCCGCCAGCAACTGCGGGATGAACTGACCGCCCTGATGGACGAACACAGCCTTGACCTGTGGCTCTCCCCTTCCGCCCCTGGCCCGGCCCCTGAAGGGCTGGACAGCACCGGAGACCCGGTGATGAACCTCCCCTGGACCCACTGCGGCCTCCCGACTCTGAACCTCCCCGCGGGGATGAATGATGTCGGACTGCCGCTGGGACTGCAAGTCGCAGGACGATGGTACGCGGAGGAAGCCTTATTCGAGTGGGCGGCCCAGCTAGAACCCCTTTTCCAATCCGTGGAGGCGGCGGCATGACCGTCACCCTCAGCGAGATACGCCCCGGCGCATATTACGACTCGGTGGTGCTGATGCAGCTTCAGCGCAGCCTGGCCGCGCTGGACGGTGTGGAGGACGCCGGAGTCGTCATGGCGACCCCGGCCAACCGGGAATTATTGGCCGACAGCGACTTATTGAACGAAGACGGGAAGTCCGCAGGCCCTGATGACCTCCTGATCGTGGTGCGGGCGGAGAACAAGTCCGCCGCCGAAGACGCTCTAGCCCAGGTGGACGAACTGCTCACCAGACGGCGTTCCACGGTGGCCCAAGAATTCCGCCACCGCAGCCTGGAAGCCGCCGCCAAGCAGCTACCTGATGCCCAGTGGGTGTTGATCTCCGTGCCGGGACGCTACGCGGCGGAGGTGGCCCGCCAGGCCCTCGACCTGAACAAACACGTCTTCCTGTACAGCGATAACGTCTCGCTGGAGGATGAAGTTGACTTGAAGAGCGCGGCTCGCGAGAAAGGCCTGCTCGTCATGGGGCCGGACTGCGGCACCGCCATCCTCAACGGGGTCGGTCTGGGGTTCGCCAACCGGGTCCGGCGGGGCGGGGTTGGAATGGTGGCCGCTTCGGGCACCGGATTGCAAGCCATCTCCAGCCAGGTGCACAATCTGGGCGGGGGCATCTCCCACGCCATCGGCACCGGCGGGCGAGACCTCAAAGCCGAGGTCGGCGCTATCACGGCCCGTCAAGCCCTGGAAGTCCTGGGACGCGACCCGGAGACGAAAGTTATCGTGCTAGTATCCAAACCTCCCGCCCCAGAGGTCGTAGCCCAGTTATTATCTGCCGCCCAAGCCACTGGAAAACCCGTGGTGGTGGACTTCATCGGCTACCCGCCCCCGGCCCGTCAGATGGGCAATTTGCAATTTGCCACCAGCTTAAGCGAGGCAGCCAAACTCGCAGTTGAACTGCTGGATTCGGATGAAAAACCTGAACCACCGCCCAGCTATCAAACCAATGCCCCCCGCTACCTACGCGGCCTCTTCTCCGGCGGCACGCTGGCCTACGAAGCCTTATTAGGGCTGCAAACGACCCTCACGCCCCTCTACTCCAACGTCCCCATCACCGAGTCCCAACGCCTGGCCGACCCATTGAACAGCCAAGCCCACACCATCGTTGACCTGGGCGAAGACGTGTTCACCGTGGGGCGTCTGCACCCCATGATGGACAACGACCTGCGCCTGCGCCGCCTGCGCCAGGAAGTCGAGGACTCGGATGTGGGCGTCATCCTCCTGGACGTGGTGCTGGGCGAAGGGGCGCACCCCGACCCGGCCTCCGAACTGGCCCCGGCCATTGCCGAGGCCATCCAGAAGCGCGCCGAACTTGAAGTGATCGCCATCGTCATCGGCACCGAGGAAGACCCCCAAAACATCGACGCCCAGATCGAACAATTGAGCCAAGCCGGGGCAGCCGTCTACCGCACCACCGCCGAGGCGGTGAGCGAGGTAAGCGCCCGTCTCGCCCATCCCGCCGACCCCGTAAGCCATCCCATTGACCTAGAGAGCCTACAAGCCCCCTTCGCCGCGATCAACGTGGGGCTGGAGTCTTTCTACGAGAGCCTGGCCTCCCAGGGAGCCAGCGCGGTGCAGGTGGACTGGCGTCCCCCCGCCGGAGGCGATGAGGAATTGATGTCAATCCTGGCAAAAATGAGGAAGTGAAAATGGATATCGAAAAAGCCAACCAAACCGCGGTCGAGCAAATGATGTCGGCCCGGCCTATGCTCACCGGGGTCGCCACGGCGCGGGACGTGATCCCCGATATGCGGCCCAACCTGCTGCTCCACGCCGGGCCGCCCATTGAATGGGCGCGCATGTCCGGCCCCATGCGGGGAGCCGTCATCGGCGCCCTCCTGCTGGAAGGGCTGGCGAAAGACGAGGCCCAGGCCGTGGCGATGGTCGAAGCGGGCGAAGTGGACTTCGACCCCTGCCACCATCACAACACCGTCGGCCCTATGGCGGGGGTGACCTCCGCCTCCATGAAGGTCTACGTGATCGAAAACCTCACCCACGGCAACCAGGCCTATTCCAACCTGAACGAGGGCTACGGCAAGGTGCTGCGCTACGGCGCCTACAGCCCGGAAGTGCTGGACAAGCTACGTTGGATGAACGACGTCATGGGCCCGCTGCTGGCCGACGCTATCGCTCAGAGTGAAGGCCTGGACATCCGCGCCTTGCTGGCCGAAGCCCTGCACATGGGCGACGAAGGCCACAACCGCAACAAAGCCGGTTCCTTGATCTTCACCAAGCTCCTCGGCCCTCTGGTCGCCAAAGTAGCCAAAGACCAGAACGTCGCCTCGGAGGTCATCCAGTTCCTGGGCGACAACGCCCTCAGCGTCCTCAACCCCGTGATGGCCGCCTGCAAGGCCATGTGCGACGCCGGTCACGGCGTGGAAGGCAGCACCATCGTCACCGCCATGGCCCGCAACGGCACCGACTTCGGCATCCGGGTAAGCGGGCTGGGCGAGGATTGGTTCACCGCCCCGGTCGAGCAGCCCGACGGATTATATTTCCCCGGCTACACCAGCGAGGACGCCAGCGGAGACATCGGCGACAGCACCATCACCGAGACCGCCGGGATCGGCGCGTTCGCTATGGCCGCCGCCCCCGCCATCGTCACCTTCATCAGCGGCACGCCCCAAGACGCTATCAACGCCACCCTGGAGATGTACGAGATCACCGCCGCCGAACACACCCATTTCACCATCCCGGCCCTGGAGTTCCGGGGTACCCCCACCGGCATTGACCTCCGCAAGGTGATCGAGCTGGGCATCCCTCCCCGGGTCAACACCGGCATCGCCCACAAAGACGCGGGCGTAGGCCAGGTCGGGGCCGGTCTGGTCCGCCCCCCCATGGCGATATTCGAACAGGCGTTATTGGCGTATGCGGAGAGGTATGATCTAGGTGATTGAGATGTTGAAGAATCCACGTTTTTACCCTCACCCCGTCTTTCG
>CBDUUP010000033.1:0-19200 GCA_965370435.1 uncultured Anaerolineales bacterium
CGTTGGAGCAAGGCTCGACCTTCGCCATCCGCGAAGGCGGATTGACCGTCGGCGCAGGCCACATTACCAAGATATTGGAATAAGATAGAAAAGGAGATTCGCGACTGTCTGTGACAATAAAAGGCAGCCGCGGACAGAAATTATTATGGCTGGTAAAAAAGGCCCTCGTGTAGTAATAACCCTGGCTTGTACGGAGTGTAAAGAACGCAATTACACCTCCGAGAAGAATCGCCGCAACGATACAAGCCGCCTCGAATTCAATAAATACTGTTCACGCTGCCGCCAACACAGGCTGCACCGAGAAACGAGGTAGAATAGGGCAGGCGTGCAGCCGCCTCTAGCTTCATTTGGCAAGGCCGCACCCTCCCGCCAATAGGCGAGTAGCTCAATTTGGCAGAGCAACGGTCTCCAAAACCGTAGGTTGCGGGTTCGAGTCCTGCCTCGCCTGCCTGAGAATGTAAAGGCAACGCCGCTACGTTCAGCGGCGTTTTAGCAGTAGCCTATTATAAGGAGTTGTCGCAGTGGCCAAAAAACGAGCCGCCAAGAAAAAGAAACCATCTAATTTTATTGTACGCTTCTTTCGGGAAACCATCGGAGAACTGCGTAAGGTCTCCTGGCCTTCACGGTCTGAAGCCTTACAACTGACCCGTACTGTCATTATTGTTCTGACGATCATGACCATCATTCTTGGAACGCTTGATTGGTTGTTCACCTTATTATTCCGACAGATTTTCGGGTAGGCTGGCCTTTCGAAGCGAGTCGACCGAGACGAGCGTTGAGTATCTTATGGAAACCTTGGATCAGCAAGAACAATCGATAGAAGAGCCGGGGGCAGATGAGGCCGCGGAAGAAACTGCGGGCGCGGAAGAAACTGCGGACGTGGAAGAAACCACGAATGCGGAAGACTCCACGACCGTAGAAGATACCGCCGAATCAGCCGATTCTGTGGTATCGGACGATTCGACAGAATCTACTGAGTCTGAATCTGAACCGAAAGTTTTGCAGGAAGAAGAAACGCCGGTCCCGGAATTGGTTGACTCAGACGCAACCCCTGAACCTCCCCAGACGGACATGGTTGAGGAGGAAAGTGATGGAGGGGCTGCGACTTCGGAGACGGATGATGCCCAGGTTGAACCTGTAGAAGAATCGCCCGTTCAGCACCTGATCGATTCCATCCCTGAACAGGAAGTGATCCCAACCCTGGCGCCGGTGAAGCAGGACGAAAATGAAGTCTCCGTTCAAGACCTGATAGATTCCATTCCTGAACCGGAACCGCTCCCAATTCTAGCGCCGATTGAGAAAGCTGAAGAAGAACCGGCGGTTGAAGAGGCCGAAGCGGCTGAAGCGGTGGAAGTGATAGACGATGGCCGCGAATGGTACGTGGTGCATTGTTACTCGGGCTACGAGAATAAGGTGCGCCATAACCTGGAACAGCGAATTGAGACCATGGGGATGAAAAGCGAGATCTTCGATGTCTTCATCCCCACCGAAGAGGAGATCGAGATCAAAGATGGCAAGCGCACTACCAAAGAGCGCCGGGTGTTCCCAGGCTACATCCTGGTGAACATGATCCTCACCGAGGAATCCTGGTACGTGGTGCGCAACACCCCTGGGGTGACCAGCTTTGTGGGTATGGGCAACGAACCCATTCCCCTGCGACCAGAAGAGGTCGCCCAGATCATCAAGCGCATGGAGGCCGACGCCCCCCGCATCAAAGTCACCTTCAAATCCGGCGAGCGAGTGCGTATTATTGACGGCCCCTTCAATGATTTCCGGGGTATCGTGGATGAAATAGACATGGACCGCGCCAAAGTGCGCATCATGGTGAATTTCTTTGGCCGGGAAACCCCGGTCGAGTTAGATTTCTTACAAGTAGAGAAAGCCTAAATGATTGGCGGTTTGGCCGCGAATATCAAACCGCCAATCTCCTAAATATGTGGGAGGGCGTTTAGCCCGCTAACACCACCAAGGAGAGTTAAAGTGGCAAAGAAAATTAAAGCAGTTCTCAAGCTGCAAATTGAAGCTGGCAAGGCCAATCCGGCGCCTCCCATAGGCCCGGCTCTGGCCCAGCACGGCATCAACTTGATGGCCTTTTGCAAGGATTACAACGCCCGCACCTCAAGCCGTATGGGCGATATCATTCCTGCAGAGATCACCGTCTACGCCGATAGTTCCTTCACATTTATCCTCAAAAGCTCACCGGCAGCCGCGCTGCTGCGCAAGGCCGCGGGGGTTGAAAAAGGCTCTGGCGAACCCAACCGGATCAAAGTCGGCTCGGTCACTCGAGACCAACTCCGGGAGATCGCCGAGACCAAGATGAAGGACCTCAACGCGGTAGACATTGAAGGCGCCATGCGCCAGATCGAAGGCACCGCCCGAAACATGGGCATTACGGTTGATGGATAGCGTCAGAACCTGTGGGAGGGCAGCCCAAACGCCCGTTCGCACCACCTAGGAGAAAACTCATGGCAAAACGTGGAAAGAAATACTTAGAAGCTGAAGCAAAAATAGACCGCAACCGTCTCTATGATCCCAAAGAGGCGCTTGATCTGGTCAAAGAGACAACTTATACCGAATTCGACGCCACCGTCGAAATGCACATCCGCCTGGGGGTAGACCCCCGCCACGCTGAACAGCAGGTGCGTGAAGTCGTTCTCTTGCCGCATGGATTGGGTAAGACTGTCCGCGTGGTGGTCTTCGCCCAAGGGGATGGCGCACGTCTGGCCCGGGAAGCTGGGGCCGACGTGGTCGCTGACGACGAGGAGACCCTCAACAAGATACAGGGCGGCTGGACTGACTTTGACGTGGCTATTGCCACCCCCGACATGATGGGCAAGGTCGGGAAACTGGGCCGCGTCCTTGGCCCCCGGGGGCTGATGCCCAATCCCAAGGCCGGCACCGTCGTTTCCGAAGATCAACTACCCCGAGTTATCGAGGAGAGCAAAGCCGGGCGGGTGGAGTTCCGCGTCGATAAGACCGCCAACCTCCACATCCCCGTCGGCAAGACCTCCTTCGATGCTGAAAAACTGTACGATAACATGGCTGCCTTGATGGAAGCGGTCAAGAAAGCCCGCCCGGCCTCGTCCAAAGGCACTTACATCCGCCGGGTGACCTTGACATCTACGATGAGTCCAGGTATAAAAGTAGATCCAACCCTGGCCCAGGCCATGGAATTGGAATAACCAACCCAAAAGTCGCTGCAACGGTTGTTGCTTCGCCAGAGAAAGCGGGCGCCACGGGCTTTACAGCTCGGGCTTAATTCCCCGCCCAGGTGGAGGCTTCATTTGAATAATGAAAGTCTTTGCCTCAGTGTTTTGGCAGAGACTTTTTGTTTGGAATTTTAGAAAGGAGGTAGCAAACATTGGCGCTATCAAAGGAACGTAAGCAGGAAGTCCAGGCCCAATATGAGGACTGGCTGAAACGCAGCGAGGCCGTTATCCTGGCTGAATATACCGGCTTGAACATGCAGGCTATTGATGACCTGCGCAACCAAATCCGCCAGACCGGTGGTGAGTTTCACATCATAAAAAATACGCTCGGCAAGCGCGCTTTCGAAGCTGTTGGATTAGATCTGCCCGCTGAACATATGTTAGGCAGCACGGCGATTGGTTTTGCCTTCGAAGACCCGCCCGCCTTGGCCAAGGTCATCGCTGACTTTGCCAAGGGATCGAAATTCGTCAAGATCAAATGCGGTTTCTTGGGCGATAAGTTCATGGAAGCTGAAAAGATCAAAATAATGGCCGATCTGCCGCCGCTGCCGGTCGTGCGCGGCCAACTGCTGGGCACTATCATGGCCCCCGCCAGCAAAATTGCCCGCACCCTGGCCGAACCAGGCCGTCAAATCGCTCAGGTTCTCAAGGCTTATGCCGACCAGGAACCAGCCCCCGCGGCTGCCTGAGGCTTTTACTCTGGGCATGATGTACATTAATCGAATAAAAAACACAAGAAAATAATTTCTTATAAGGAGAATTAACAATGGCTGATCTAGATAAACTGATGGAAGAACTTGGCAAGCTCAGCGTGATCGAAGCTGCTGAGTTGGTTACGAAACTGGAAGAAGAATGGGGCGTTTCCGCGGCCGCGCCGGTTGCGATGGCGGCGATGGCGGCCCCTGCCGCCGCTGACGCGGAGGATGATAAGACCGAGTTTGACGTGATCATCAAAGAAACCGGCCCCAAGAAAATTGAGGTCATCAAGGTTATCCGCCAACTGACCAGCGTAGGTCTGAAAGACGCCAAGGAATTGGCCGAAACCGTCGGTTCGAAGATCCTGGAGCAGGTGGGGAAAGACGCCGCCAACGATGCCAAGACTAAACTGGAAGCCGCTGGCGCTACGATTGAACTGGGCTAAAGCTGCATAGCATCTATTGGAAACAAGGCTGCCTCTTTGGGGCAGCCTTTTTTCTTTTCCTGCCTTGTGGTATAGTGTGTTTACGTAATCACAATTGTAACAATAGATGCGGACGCACCTATCGGCGCGTTTGCACCCATTGAAAGGAAGAAAGTATGAGCGCTCGCATCTTGATCATCGAAGATGATGAAGCGATCCTGAAATTTCTACGCCGAGGCCTGGCCTATGAAGGATACCAGGTAGATACCGCCCTGGATGGACAAGACGGGCTGGTCCTGGCCCGGGATTATCCCCCCGATCTGGTCGTGCTGGACTGGATGCTGCCGGGGTTGGACGGCCTGGAGGTCTGCCGCCGTTTGCGCGCCGGCGGCCCGGTGCCTATTTTAATGCTCACCGCCCGCGACGCGGTCAACGACCGAGTCATGGGGCTGGATGCTGGCGCAGACGACTACATGGTCAAGCCCTTTAACCTGGATGAGCTGCTGGCCCGCATCCGTGCTCTGCTGCGCCGCTCCCAACCCAGCCGCCCCAAGGTGCTGCACTTCGAAGACCTCTCTCTGGATACCGGCACCCGCCAGGCCCAGCGTAATGAACGGGTCATCGCGCTGACAGCCAAGGAATATGAACTTCTCGAACTCTTCTTGCGCCACCCTCGTCAGGTCCTCACCCGGGAGCAAATTTTCGATGACGTATGGGGCTATGATTTCGGCGGCGAGAGCAACATCATTGAAGTCTACGTGCGCTATTTGCGCCAGAAACTCGAATTGGAAGAAGAGCCACGCTTGATCCACACTGTTCGGGGGATGGGCTACGTGCTGCGCGAAGCCGAGTAACTCCTCACCGATGTCTCTCCGCATCCGTTTGACCTTGCTATCCACCACCCTTCTGGGAGGGATTCTGCTGCTCTTTGGGGTTACGGTCTATTCCCTTTTCAGCGTGATCCTGCTCAAGCAAGTTGACGATAACCTGGCCCGCACCGCGGAGGACATCCTTCTGGTCACCGAGGTGGATGCGCTGGGCAAGCTGTCTACCAGTTCGCAGCTCTCTCTGGATGCTAACGTGTACGCCCAACTCTGGGGGCGGGAGGGCGATCTCAAGATGTCTTCGGACAATTTTGAAGATTTTGACAGCCAATTGGACCCGCTGGGTTACCGGTCTTCTGTACCGGTTTACCGGGATGCTTTTGTCGGCAATCTCCACCTGCGGGTGTTGACCGTGCCGCTAGAGGTGGATGGGCGGCCTTTTGGGACTCTTCAGATAGCGGCGGATTTGGCCGCGGTGGACAGCGCCCGGCGAGATTTCTTGAATGGCTTGATGGTGGTTGCTTTGGTGTCCATGATTATCGTTGCGGTGGCCGCCTGGTTGAGCACCCGCTCGGCATTGGCCCCCCTGGAAATGGTCACCGAGACCGCGCTCCAGATCACCCGGGCCGACGACCTCTCCCGCCGCATCCCCCAGCGAGGCCCCAAGGACGATGAGGTTGGGCAGTTGATCCTGGCGTTCAACCAGACTTTGAGCCGCCTGGAAGTGTTGTTCAACACCCAGCGGCGTTTCCTGGCCGACGTAGGCCACGAACTGCGCACCCCTCTGACGGTCATGCGGGGCAACGTGGACTTGATGCGCCGCATGGGAGAATTCGATGAGGAGTCGCTCCAGACCATTGAGGGGGAAGTGAACCGCCTGACCCGTTTGGTGGGCGACCTCTTGCTCCTGGCCCAGGCCGAATCGGGGAAGCTGCCCCTGGGGCGCAGCCTGGTTGAACTGGACACCCTGCTGCTTGACGTCAGCCAGCAGATGCACGTTTTGGCCGATGGCCGCCAGGAGATGTCCATCGGAGGCATTGACCAGGTGCAGGTCTGCGGCGACCGGGACCGTCTCAAACAGGTGTTGTTGAACCTGGTTGGAAACGCCATCAAATATACACCGGTGGGCGGCGACATCCGCCTGAGCCTGGAGAAGGATGAGAGTTGGGCGCGCTTGATCGTGGCCGATACCGGCCCCGGCATTCCCCAGGAGGATTTGCCTCACATCTTCGAGCGTTTCTATCGCGCTGAACGCTCCCGCAAGCGCACAACCAGGGAGAGCAAGGGTTTCGGTCTAGGGCTGTCAATCGCTTACTGGATTGTCCGCAACCACGGGGGACGCATTGAGGTCGATTCGGGAGAGGGGCAAGGCACCACTTTTTGTGTTTGGCTGCCATTAGCCCAGGGGGAGTGTGAAGGCACGTTTGAGTCTATGGAGTGATCCCCAGCCGCTGGCGGGCCTGGGCGCAGAGACCTGCGCCGCCTTTTTCCAGCCATTCCGTGAGAGTGGGGCTGTGTTTTTTTCCCGCGGCGGCATCATTGTATATCCCCGTTCCCCAATAAGCATACCGGACAGTTTCTGCAGGCCAGTCGCTCTCTGCGCCGGTGGCTCTGGAGATTCCCCCGTTGTACCCGGCCAGGGCCAGGCGCGGGTTGCCGCTCAGGGTTGACAAGGCTTTGGATAGGTATGCCATGCCCCTCCAGGCGTTGGTTTGAGGGTCGTAGGGGTCTTCACCGGCGGCGAAGTGAAAGGGCATGACTTGGAACAATCCCATGGCTCCGGCGGAGGATGCGGCCCTAGGGTCGCCGCAGGATTCGATCTGCATCACGGTTGCCACCAGATTAGGGTCTATTCCCCATTCGTTTCCCCAGGCAATGATCTTCGCGGCCCAGTACTGCACCTCGGGGGTGAAGAGAGGAGCCAGACCGTCGCTGCCGGAGGCGTCGCCGCGAGATTGGTTGGCGGGGAGGAGGTAGAAATTGGGTAGAGCGCTCAATGCGCAAAGCGCCAGCCCCAAACTGATCGCCAGGGCTGCCAGAGGCGGGAGGTGGATGATAGAGAGATAGCCTCCGACCGGCTGATCGGAGGCTATCTGGTTGGGGGGAGTATTTGTTGGGCGGCGAGGACGAGTCATAAGTTCAGGAGGCCAATGTACAGGACTAGCGCCGCGTCATCTTCTCAGAATTGGAAGTTTGGGAGTTCATCCCTAATGGGTGATAGGTGGGTTCGTTCTGGGGTTGTGACAGGGGTTTGGGGGCTGGGCTGTAGCTGGGAGCCGGACGGGAGCGCTTCCGTTGAGTGTTATTGGTGGAGCGGGATGGGCGACTGAGGGGTTGGTAGGCTTTGCGCCCGGAGGATTTGCGGGGCTGATAGGAGTCAGCCTGGCTGAAGAGCCGTTCTCCGGCCACCGAGAGGGTGCCTATAATCAACACCCGGATCAGCCACACCATGACGGCGACAAAGATGGGGACCACCTTGAGCAAGGTTTCCCGGGGGATTACTGAGTTGCCCAGGGTCTGGTGGTTGGCGATAGCCAGGGAGACACCCCACCAGGTCAATATGGCGTTCATGGCCGCGGCCAGAAGCCAAGCCCCGAACAGGTACCAGACCTCGGCAGGCTCGTCTGCGCCCTGTTCGGGGGTGAACAGGCGGGCGATCCCGGCGAAGTCAATACCGCAGAAAGCGAGCGCCAGAATGGTCGCCCAGCGCACATTCATGAAACGCAGGTCGCCCAGCAGGTCGGTCATGGCGTAGTCGGTGGTGGAGTAGTTGAAGACCTCGAAGGCCAGCAGGGCGGCGATGATGAGGACCCCCCAAACCAGCCCTCGGCTGATCCGAGAGTTGCGGAACATGGCCCTCAAGCCATATCCACCGGCAGTTGTTGATCTATTCATTGGGACCTCCTTTTACTAGTCAGACAGGAAAATAGTTGGTAATACGAACAGTTATTCTATTATAGAACATATTTTCTATATTTGTCAAGAGGGAATTTCGAGCAAATTTCTGATTTCTCCCCTTTTTCTAGTAACGAGCTACCCAATAAGATAGTTTCCTGACTCTGTTTCTTATTACTCTTGGTTGGGTTTTGACTCCCTTTGAAGAATAAATTGCTTTTGGGTTTCCATCTCCACCGCGCCGTCAACGTACTCCCGCACCCACCGGATGGCTTCTTCCCCACCCTTTCCTAAGGCATCCTGAGCCATCGCGGCCAGGAAGATCCCCGTCCGCCCGACCCCGGCGAAGCAATGGATGACGATGTTCTTCCCGCCCCGCACCTCAGCCAATACCGAGGCAACCGCCCCCTCGAAAGCTTGCCTGTCTTTCGGCACGCCGTAATCGGAGATCGGGAAGTTCAGAACCTCAAAGCCCTCCTCGGCGTATAACGCTTTCAGGTCGCGGCCAGATAAGCGGTGGTGTTCTTCTTCTTCCACCAACATCACGACGAGCTGAACGCCGTTCTGCCTGAATAACGCCAGGGTATCCCCCCCACGGTCGAAGTGGCCGAAGGGCATCGGGCTGCGGAAGACGTGTCCGGGTAGGTTGAAGGGGAGTACGGTGATAGGCATGGCGGATTGTGGATTGCGTATGGTTAAGTAGTCGATTTTGTCTTCGTCGTAGAATTTCTTTTGGGTGAGGGTTCCATCCCAAATAGCCACGCAATTGAGTATAACGCGCAGGCTGCTGGGAGTACGGCGATAATTATATCGCATTGGCGAATGATGGCATAGCTTTTCGCAACCTCAAAGTCTATCTCCACTGAGTCAGGAGGGCGTATTCATTGCGGGTTTTCGTCTTTAGATAATATGATCGTGAATTAGAAGCACTAAGTGCTAAGTTAATCTAAATGTTGGTAAAAGATTGAAACACTGAATCGCTGAAAAACTGAAACACTGAAAAACTTTTTCCCTGATAAACTCAGTATATTATTGGTTTCTATAAAGTAGGAAAGAAGTACAAAAATTAGCTTAACTTAGCACTAAGAAGCAACCGCTTGGTCTATTGGATGGGCGTCCCATTCTCGAAAAATAATGACCGGTACGGCGACGAGCAGTATTACCAGATAGACCGCGTCTATCCAGGCATCCCCGCCTATCAAAAAAACTCTGATAGGCGGAATCCACGAGGTGAGATAGGCGATACTCCCCCAGCGCCAATCACGTCCGGCGATGAAGATGAATACCGGTGTGAGCAATACGTAATGCCAACCCTGGACGTAAGGGGAAACAAAAAAACCGAAGACAAGCGTGAGTAGAATGCTTTGGATTGCTGTGTCTGGTTTGCGGATAAGTTTTAGAATGACGATCAGGAGTATTGGGAATGCCATGATGAGCAAACCTACATACAGGGTTGCAGGGATGCCCAAATTGGAAAAGAAAAGCCAGGGAGCTGAAAGGGTATCGCCATAAATAGGGGGGCTTTTTTGCATATGGGTTAACCAGCGTACCGGCCAGTCAAAACCAATCACTATGCCAGATATTATTATAGCGAGGATCGGCAAGCTGGCGACTTTTACCCATTCGGCCAGTTTCCATTTTCTAATGAGGAATAGGAACAACAATAGAATGAGAACCACGTTGAAAGGCTTGACAGAGATCAGTAGAAGCGCAAGCGAAAGTAAGACCGGGCGTTTCTGGCGGATCGCATACCATCCCAAACCAATGCCCAGAAGGACGAAAGCGTCCACCTGTCCGCTTCCTAATAGGTTCATGGTAGGAGGCATCAACAAGCTGAGAATGATGACTGCCGGCGATATCCGGGGCCGGGATGAGGGGAAAAACAAGATTACCGCTGCCAGAATGCTGATTAGAGACATCGTGGTCAGGGCAGCGCTGCCAATTTTAAACGGGAGAAAGGCCAAGGGCGCAAGAATCAGCATGAACCAGGGAGCGTTGTAGTAACGGGCGCTAGTGTCATACAGGCTTGATTCCCCATTGATGAATTGGACTGCCGCGGGGTGGACGGAATAATAGTCGGCGCCTGGGGGAACGTAAAGGGCAAAGGCAGCAAAGACGATGAGGATAGCCGCCGCCAACAAAAGGTATGGCGTATATTTATTATTCCTGAATAATTGAATCATGAAGCCAATCCTGGGAATCCGCTATCGTCAGCCTATGGCGTGGTATGCGTCGAAGACACTGTAGACTTTATCACACTTTGAGCATTTCACGGTTTCGGTGATCTCGATTTCGCGGTTCAGTTGGTCGCAGTGGGGGCAGGTCCATTCATAGCCGGAGGAGATGAGGTCAACGCTTTCTTCTTCGAGGTTGTCGGTTTCGTGGGGGGATGGCATTTTAGCTCCTGGGGTGAAGGCAGGCGTGTGCGCGTCAGGGGATGCTAAAGAGGAGATAAGTGAGGAGCATAGTTTCTTGATGATATTATTTTATAGCAGTTGCAATTGTTCCTCGGGTTGCACAAAATCCACCACACGGTTTTCTAGCCAGCTCCTAATTTCACTCTGTTCCTGCGGCAATGGGTAGGGGAATGAGAACGCGCCCTTCTCAAGTAGTTTACGATTCCCCTCAGGAGCTTGATTATTGTCCAACACAAATACAGGAAGCCATTTCTTTTTTAATGCTTCGCTAGCTCCAGTCCATGTGCCGCCTTTTTGATAATCACTGGCAATCACTAAGGCGTAATCTGCTAAAGTATAGATAAGTTTATTGCGTCCCATAGCCGCGCCTGCGCTAAATCCAGCGTTGGGAGTGTACGGCGTCAAAAGGGTCAGATCTCCGTTGGCCAAGGCCTTACGGTACTCTGGGGCGCGAATGGCTTTTTCGAGACTATGGGCCAAAATTCCAACTGAATTTCCGCGTCCTCCTAGGGCAGCTTTCATAGATAACTTATCTACTCCGCGCGCTCCACCCGAATAGACCACAAGCCCTGCATGGCCGCAGATGTTTCCTATTGTCTCAGCAGCTTCCTCTCCATTCTCGTCCACATTTCGTGAGCCAACCATCGCCAAACCGGGTTGGCCGGGTAAATATTTATCCCCGGCGCCAAAGAGGATCATTGGGGCTGAGTCTTTAAGGCGTTGGCGGTATTTACTGGGATATTCCTTGTCAGCTCGCGTCCAAGCCCAGATGCCTAAAGACTTCAGCCTCTCTAGCTCAATTGCTAATACCCCACCTCTGGCTAACAGTGTTTCTAATCTCTGTGATCTTTCATCTGGAAGTTTAACCATTGCATTTATCTCAGAAGCTGATTGCCCCAATAAATCAGCCGGTCGGAGTGAGTGTGCATGAAGCTTGCGTGCCAGTGGATTCCATTCCCGTAGGGTCAATGGCTTTAAAGCGCTGTCTTTAGGCAACCCTAAACGGGAACCTAGAAGGAGGAGGGCTTGAGAATCAGGTGATATTTCCATTTTTACGATCCTACTCCAGCAAAAGCGAGAGCGAAGGGGAATACTGGTCCGCTGCCATGCGAGCGCAGAAGCCAACCCGCAATTGTCATAGTCCATCTTGAGTCTACAATATCGTCTATCAATAACACTGATTCTGGAGAGATAGCGGCTTCGCCCTCTATTATAAGGCTTTTGTACACGTTTTGGGCTTGCATGTAACTATTGTGCATGGTTTTTTGTTCAGGCGTTTTCATCTTGCGAACCAGTACAGATTGAAAGGGCAATTCCAACATCTGTGCTAAACGGTTCGAAAAATCATACACTAAATGTGGCCTTTTCAGAGATGGGATCGCGGTTACCCATGTGGGGAAAGGGTTTGGTTGCCAGCGCGATCGGATAAACTTGGCGGCTGCTTCAACTAGATCATCGCTAAATGAATCGGCCTCATATTTACCAACCCGCACTGCAATTCCCCAACCAGAGTCTCCATAATGGCACAAGGCGTATCCAGGCCTGATTTGATGTTCTTCGGGTATATGGGTTTTCACGCCCGGGATAATATCTTTGGGGAGCCACTTGCGCGGTTCAATGCCCATCGGATTTAGGCTTAGGAACTCATGGGCTTTGGCAATTAACTCTGTTGAAGCGCTTGGCTCAAAGCCGCGCCCCTGGCAGTTGGCGCATATGCCACACGGAGTGATTAGTGGGTCATCAAGAGCGCGCCCTAGATATTCCATCAAACATCCACTGTAGTCAACATAAGCATTTACCTGTTCTAGTTCGCTATACCGCAGGTTGGTAATTTCTTGAACACGTTCAGAATTGGGTTTCCAGGGATTGGGAGTTCTGAAAAACCGTCTTTGTCTATCATCGGTCACACCAATAGCTCCATCGACCTCTAACAGTTTCAAGGCTTTTTCTGCCGTGGATTTTTGAATATTTATTTTATCCAATAGCTCACGGCGTGATAGCTGTTCGTTTTCTTCAAGCGTTTCCAGAATGGTGAGCATTATTTTCGCACTTGGAAATGCAGTATCTATGAAATGTTGATGTATTTCTTGGTCTTCAGAGCCACTGAGCAATATTCCATAGGCTCGATCAATAGCGCGCCCCGCCCGGCCAACTTGTTGATAATAGGCTACAACTGAATTTGGTTTTTGAAAATGGATCACGAAGCCCAGGTCTGGTTTATCAAAACCCATTCCTAAGGCAACCGTAGCGACCAAGGCTTGAACCTCATTGTTTATTAAGGCTTGTTCTAGTCGTTCCCTTTTAGAATTTTCAAGTTTTCCTGAATAGGCTTCTGCATTTATGCCTTGAGACTGCAACCATTGCGCGACTCGCTCCGTGTCAGCCACAGTCAGGCAATAGATAACACCGCTATGGTTAAATCTTGTGTAAAGCGCGTTGATGGTCTCCGCCAACCAGGCTAAACGGTGGCTTTGTTCTGGGATGATAAGATTTTGCAGGCGTAGAGTGTCGCGGGTAAGAGGTCCACGAAGAATCTTGAGGTCAGCGCCGAGTTGAGAAGTTATGTCATCGATAACCCGATTATTGGCTGTAGCTGTGGTACTCAAAACAGGCATTCCAGAGGGAAGTAGTTGTAGAATGCGGGTTATCCGGCGGTAGTCGGGACGGAAATCATGTCCCCAATCGGAGATGCAGTGGGCTTCATCAACGACGAACAAGCCAATACGTCCCTGCATGGTTGGGAGAGTATTGTTTATAAAGTGTTGATTTGCCAACCGTTCAGGAGATATTAGGAGCACGTCGCAGGCATCATCAGCCAGGGCGGTTTCTGCTGCGGTCCATTCATCTCGATTACCGCTGTGAATCGTAAACGCTTGAATACCAATTCGGGTTGCCATCTCGATCTGGTTCCGCATTAACGCCAACAAAGGGCTTATCAGCAGGGTTGGACCAGCCCCTTGTAATCGCAGCAACTTTGTAGCCAGAAAATAAACTATACTTTTCCCCCAACCAGTACGTTGCACCAAAAGAATTCGTTCCTTTTTTCCTACGATTGTTTCAATGGCCTCCCACTGGCCAGGCCGAAATTTAGCTTCTTCGCCAAGCATTTTCTGGAGCAAGGCGAGCGCTTTCTTGTACATAGTATTTCCCTTTCTTTTGTGATATCCGTCTAAGATTAGTCCAAATTCTCGCTTAGTTCAAACATCACTCATTACCAATTACGCTCCAACTGTCTCCCCAATCTCATCTCCCCACCCTACAATTCTTTCCGCCGCCTCCCCTCGCGCCGACACACTCGTCTCCTCCGCTCCTATCAGCGCGCCTTCCGCCTCGCCCAGAGCGTTGTAGATCAGTCGGAGGAGGCGTTTGGCCTCGCTTGGGGGGCCGTCAATGGCGGTGAGGGCCTTCTTCGCCTGGACGGTGTGCTGGCGGAGGTGCGAGTCGAAGCGGTGCAGGCGGAACTGTACCGGCATGGGTTCTTCTTCCCAATAGACCGAGGGCATGGATAGCTCTGATTCGCCGATGGCGGTAAATTCGGTCAAGAGCCGTCGGTGGTGGGTTTCATAATAAGCCAGGACCTCGGACAGAGAGGATTCTTTGGTCGTCTTTTCAAATTCATCCATCGGCCCGGAGATTGCCACAAGTTCCTCTCTGGAGGGTTTTTCGAGGGACTTATCCCCGCTGTGTTGGCGGTCCAGATTGTACTTCACCGCCGCGTAGAAGAAGAGGTCGGCGAGGATGATGTGCGCCAGGATGTCTCGAAGCGACCACTCCTCCTCAGCGGGGGACTGGTCAAACTGCTCATCGGTGACGCCCAGCAGCACGGCTTGCAGGTCGCGGTGGGCGACTTGATGTTGTGACAGAGCGCGTTGGGCGGTGGTGAGGGGGTTCCCGGAGGCGGCGCGTTCGGAGGCCAGATTGGCCGCCAATTGGCGCAGTTCCTCATAGACCCGGAAGAAGGCCACTCGAATTCCCTCTTTATACCCTTTCCAGTTCCAGGGCTTGGCGAGGTCATCCTCGGAGAAGTTGACCGTCAGGGCGGCGAACTTCTCTACCGCCTGGGCAATCGTTATCTCAGTCATACCCCAACTCCTTCAAGATCTCCCCTTCGCCGCGTTTCTTCTTCTTGCCCAGCAGTTCCTCCCAGAAGGCATCGTCGTAGCGGCGGGACTTGACCGGCAGAGGCATAGGCACGCCCCAACCCAGCAGCAGCACTTCCTCCTTGGGCTGCAAGCGAGCCAGCATCCCCCGCAGGGCCTGACGCCCGGCCAGGCCGGACAGCACCGCGTGGATGTCGTCGTCGTCGCCCAGCCAGCCGGAGATACGAGTTCCCAACTGGGACATCACCTCGTCGTATATCTGGGAAGGGCGCTGGTCTATGATGAGCAGGGTGACGTAATACTTGCGCATCTCCCGGGCGATAGCGCTGAAGGTGGTCTGGGCGGCCATCTCCCGGTTGAGCAGCTTGTGGGCCTCCTCCACCACGACTACCAGGGGGCGGGGTTCGTCCTCGCCGCTGCTGCGGAAGTCGTTGGTGCGCTGCTCCCACACCTGGCGGATGCGCCGGGTGAGCAGGTTGCTGACCATAAGGTAGTCCAGGTCGCTCTCGTGCTTGCCGAAGGAGAGGACGACGTGCTGCCCGGCCTCCAGGGCCTTGACGATCTCGCCCACTGTGTCGGCGGCGGGTTTTTCGACCACATACTCCCGGCGGAAGACCCGCCCTAGCTTGGAATACAGCCCCTCGGCGGCCATCACGTTCACGCCCGCCGAATTAGCCCAGGCTGCCACACTATCCGGCGCGGGGATGCGTTTCCCCTCCTCGGTCTCGATCATGGCGCCCAGTTTCATGGCGCGGAACTCACGGAACCAATCCCGCCGCCCAAAGTTGGCGCTCAGGGCTTCCAGGGTGGTCGGGGTGGTCTCGCGCAGGTTGAGTTCGCGGGTCAGCAGTTCGATGTCCTGAGGCTGGATGTCGCTCATGGCGACTTCCAGGTTGAAGTCCGGGGTTTGGCCGCGAATCTGGGATCCCGCGCCCAGCCCTACCACCCGCACCCGGCTGGAGAATTTGGTTTTCAAGCCGATGACCCGCTCGCCGGTGTCGGAGGCGGTGTCGTCGAAGCCGTATTCGTTGTGCATATCGAAGACCAATACCGAGGCGGCGTTGTACTGTATCAACCCGGCCAAGATCAGGCGAGTGAGGAAGGACTTCCCCGTCCCCGTGGCGCCGAACACGCCCGACGAACGCTGCACGAATTTTTCCAGGTTGATGCAGACCGGATGCTCCTGCTCCCGCGTGTAGCCGATGACGAAGTTGCCTTTGGCCTCGGCGTCGCCGAAGATCTCGGCGATGTCGCCGGGACCGGCCATGCGCACCGGCGCGTGATGAGGCGGGATGGTCTTGACCGGCAGAGGGCGGGCCTGATTTTCAGCCTGCCATTTCAGGTAGCCATCGGGGTCATCCTTCATGCTAGGGCCGCTCTCCATCATCAAAGCGGGCAGCACTTCCAGGTTGGTGAAGAGGGTTTGCCCGTGCAGGAGCTTGGAGAGATGCGGGGGCAGGCGGTTCTCGCTCTGTTCGTCGGCGAAGCGCGGATCGGTTGCGCCGAGCTGCAGGTCGGTCACCAATCCGTGGAACAACCATTCATCGCTTTCGATGACGACGAATGCGCCTTCTTGCACTTCATGGGCGGGAAGAGTGAGCCTCACGCGCAGGTTTTCTCTCAGACCGCCGCCAACGATATATCCAATAGTTTTCATGTCTTCAGTCATAATTCCTTACTCCGGCAGCGCATCGCCCAGGGCGGAAAGCACGCTCATCAAGGTTGGGTAATCATCCCGCAAGAGGGTGATGAGTTCTTGGGTGGCCTCGTTGGCCCAATCCGCATTCCCAACTTCGAGGTGGGCTTGCTGGGCTTGTTGGACGTGGGCTGCCAACAGCTCTCCCACGGGGACATCTGTGGCCCGCAATATATGGCGGAAGTAGCCAAACCTTCTCGCGCTGGTGAAATCGCAAATCTCTTGGGCGGTGCATTTGTAGATGATGTCCAGGCTGAGAGGCGGGCGGGGCGGCAGCAGATGGTAGATTTGGTCGCCCTCCTGGTAGCCCACTGCCAGCACGCTCATCTCCACCGGCACATTGCGGTTGACGCGGTTGTCGGCGATGATGGCCTCGTCCACGCTGCCCGCGGTCACCAGTTGGCGCACCAGGCCGTCATCGTCAATGTGAATATCGTGCAATATGCCGTAGACCTGGTAGCCGTTCTCCAGCGGAACTCGCACCAGGGATCCAAAAGAGGGAGCCTCTAACTGCGTGACCCGGCAGCCGACCACAAACCCGGCATTCCCGGCGCGTAACAATCGTCCAATTTCTATTGCTGTCATCTTTAGTACCTCGCTCTGCCTTTACTATCTTTCAGTCCTTGTTTGGGGGAGGTTCGGCCCAGGGATACACCTCGCTGGAGGAGTTCCTGAGCGATCATCTGTTCCAGATGTTCTTTTTCATCTCTAGTCACTACCGCGGTCTCGTGGGCGCGGTGCAATACGTAAGGGAAGGGTTCCGCGCTGGTTTTATGGCACTGGTCAATGAGGACCGCGTGCAGGGTGTCTAACATGCCACCATCTTCTACCACCCATGCAGGAGTCTCTATCCGCACCAGCCAGGGGGAATTCTCCCGCCCGACGTTGAGATAAAAGAAATGCAAGGATAATTCGTCCTTGTATTTCTCTGCCGACCTGGACTGAATGGCGAACACTGCGGAACGTTCTCCTGGAGCAAGCAATGCCCAATAGAGGTCAATGTCCGTCACGCCCAAGAAATCTCGTTTGCGCCCGGCTTGCCCCAGATCGCCGTCGTCCAGTTGGGCGACCTCCAACAGACGCACCACCAGGTCGGCGCGGGGTTTGTCCACGTATCCGGCTGTCGCCGCGCCGTTTTTATGCAGAAGGGATAACGCCTGGATGTACTTTTCGAAATGTTCTTTATATTTGCGCGAAGCTTCTCTCTCCCCCCACAATTCGATAGGGCCATCGGTGAGGCTGACCACCGGTTTAGGCGCTTTCTCAGCCAGTTCAGCGAGTACGGTTCGCTCGCGCTCGTCACGAATTAAGGCCACCATCCCCTCCGTAATTACCCCGCTGGGCGTATACATGGCATCATCATAGAATAATTGGGTCTGGATGGTTAGCTGGGGGGCTTCTGGTGAGCCGTGGCGCATTTCTACTGCGCCTACGTTGACCAGGCAGTAATTTACCGCCGCGTGGCGGTTGGGATTGATCTGGGAGCCGTCGGCAGCCAGGATGGTGACGGCCTCCGGCAGGGCGGGGAGAGGAAAGCTGGCGTCCAGGTTCTCCTGGACTGGCATGGCGCAGCGTAAAAGTGAGTTCAAACTTGCGGCGCGCTCCACCTTGACCCGCAGGCGTTCCACCTCATGGGCTTGGCTTGCCAGCAGGCTGCGCGCTTTTCCCCGCGTTTCGTTTATTTGACGTTCTCTATCCGGCGCGTTCTCGCCGAGTTTCTTCACTTGTTCGCGGACTTGCTGATAATCTAACGCCATGATCCTCTTCCTTCCAGGCTGATAACTTGATTAATTATACCAGAACATTTGTTTTGCGATATTTTATTGAACCATTCACCACACCAATTTTATCAGGTCAGCGGACGATGAGCGACTAAAGTCGCACCAACAACTGCGAAGTCCGCCCTACGGCGGACTAAAAACCTCTCTTAGTCGGCGAAGGCCGACTTTGTAAATGTTCTCTCTAGCGACTTTAGTCGCAGAGTCACGCCTAGGTTGTTACAAGGGTTATACTGCCAAACCTACGGGAGGCTGCGCTCAAATATCTCAAAGTAGACGCCCTCAAGTATTGTATTCCGTTTATAATGTATCCTATTCTCGCTCAACCAAGAGACGAACTTTATGCCGCCAGACAACCATAAACAAAACAAACCCAAGATGCCGACAGGTATTATGCGGGAGATGCCTCCCATCGAGGGATACATTCCCTTTGAGAAAAGCGAGGTCCAGAGATCAATCCCGGAGAAGTTTGAGGAGATCGTTTCAAAATACCCCGAACGGATCGCCATAGAGGAAAACCACACTTTCTACACCTACCGAGTGATCAACCGAAGGGCGAACCGGATCGCCCGCTCCATTCTCACCGCTCAGGAGGAGGCGGGCCAATTCGGGGTTGCGCTGTTATTCGGCCACAGCGCAAATGTCATCATCGGGATGATGGCCGCGCTGAAGGCTGGAAAATTCTTCATCACCCTGGACCCTCATTACCCGGATAGCCGCCTGGATTTTCTGATCGAGGATTCCCAGGCCCGGGTCATTCTGACCGATGACGAGAATTACCCCCTGGCCGAAAAATTCACCGGGAATGGCGTGGTTATCATAAACCTTGATACCCTGGATGAAGAAATAAGCGCTGAGAATTTAGCTCTCCCCATTCCGGGAGAAGCGATCAGCGTCCTGTTGTACACCTCTGGGTCAACCGGGAAACCCAAAGGCGTCATCCAAACCCATCGCACTCTGATGTTGATGGTTTGGCAGGCGACGAACAATTTCAAGATAAGGGCGGAAGATTGTTTTTCCGTGATCGCATCTTTTAGTTTTGGCGGCGTTTTGCTCACAATCTTCACCGGGTTGTTGAATGGCGCTTCGATATATCTCTATGACCTAAAGAATAAAGGGTTCAAAGATTTGCCCGATTGGCTTCAAAAAAACAAGATCACC
>CBDUUP010000034.1:0-19192 GCA_965370435.1 uncultured Anaerolineales bacterium
ATAAACAGATAAACCTTCTCAAGGTTGCCATTAAATCTTTCAACTGCGTAAGTCATAAGTATATTGTGGTGGGCAGGGCGAGGACAGGCACAAGCGGGCAGGCACAAGGCCTGCCCCTACGGGGTTCATTCGCTGATAATTTCAGCCCAGGTGTTTTGCGCCAGCAGGGCGTCTTCTTCCATTATGGGGCTTTCGCAGAGGATGCGTCCGCCGCAATTGAATTCACGCAGGGCGCGCAGGATGGCGCGCCAGTCCAGGTCGGAGTCTTCCAGGGTGAGGTGGTTGCGCTCTCCTTTGGGGCCGTATTCGATCCCAGAGATGTGGGTATGCAGGCGTTGGAGGGCGGCTTCTCCCAGCGCGTTCCCGTAGGTCTCCAAGACTAGCGCCCATTCGTCGTAGGTGTTCATCGCGCCGTCGCCGGTGCGGGCGTGGAGGTGGGCGAAGTCCAGGCACGGCTCCACGCCAGGGATAGCCTGACTCATCGCCAGGGTATCCTCCAGCGAACCGAGCATGGCCGACTTGCCCATGACCTCCGGGCGGAGGGTGATCTGGTCGCCGTTGGCGCGCAGTTCTTCCACGCAGCCTGCCAGCCTGGGAATGGCGACCGCCAGGGCCTCCTCCGGCGGTTTCCCGAAGTAGGAGCCGGGATGGAAGACGACGTCGGTAGCCCCGGCCAGATAGCCGTAGTGGGCGGCGTCCATGAGGCGTTGGCGCGATTTGGGCCATTCCTCCTGGTCGGCGTGCAGGTTGATGAAGTAGGGGGCGTGGACGCTGGCGGCGACTTGGTGTTCTTCCCCGGCAGCCTTGATCTTGGCGCAGGTCTCTTCAGAGACGCGCACCGCCCGCACCCAGCCGATCTCCAGGGCGTGCAGGCCCAGGGTTGCGCTGTGGATGATGGCTCCGACTGTGCCGCCGGGTTTCTTGGGGCGGGAGATGGGGGAGCCTACTGTGCCGAATTTAAATGTACTCATATTTTTATTGGGTTGAAGGTTGAACGTGGAAACGTTCTAACGTTAAACGTTGAACAGGGTCATGAGGCGGTCATAGAGGGGAGGGCCGAGGATGAGGAGACCGATGATGATGGAGACCAGGGCGGCGATCAGGACGGCGGTGGCGCCGACGTCTTTGCTGACTTTTGCCAGTTGGTGGTGTTCGGGGCTGGCCAGGTCCACCACGGCTTCCAGGGCGGTGTTGACGAACTCAGCCATCCATACCAGCCCTACGGCGAGGACGATCATAGCCCATTCCTGGGTGGAGAGGCGCAGCCACAGACCCAGAGCGAGGACCAATAGGCTGGCGAGGGCGTGTATCCAGGCGTTGCGCTGGGTGCGGATGACATACCACAAGCCGGAGAAGGCATAGCGGAATGAGCGAACACGGGAAAGGAGGAATTCAAGCATAGGGCTTCAAGGGATGGCGCGGCAGCCGAGGGGGGTGAGGATCTCGGTCTGGGCGGCCCACATGCGGGCTTTTTCGTCTTCGGCGGCGTGGTCGTATCCCAGCAAATGCAAGACGCCATGCACTATCAGAAGCTGCAATTCGTCCTCCACGGGATGGCCTCCGGCTTCGGCCTGGGAACGCGCCTGAGGGTAGGAGATGACCACGTCGCCCAGGTAGGCTTCGCCGGTTTGAGGGTCTTCGTCGCCGGAGGGGAAGGCCAATACGTCGGTGGAAGTGTCCTGGTCACGGAACTGGCGATTCAAAGCCTGGAGTTGTTCGTTATCAGTTATAACCAGGGTGAGATCGGTCTCCGCGGGGGCGGCCTGATGCTGCAAGGCGGCTTCTGCGGCTTTGAGCAAGCGGTCAGACTCAACCAGGGATTGATAGGGTTCGGCGATCTGGAGGTGGATCATTCTTCCGGTCTAGGGGCTGGATCGGGGGATTCGGCGGGCTGGTCGAGTTTGGGGTATTTGATGCGGGGGTGGTAGATCCCTTGCAAGGTGTTGGCGAAGGATTCTTCGATGATCTTCAAGTCCCGCAAGGTCAAGTCCACATTGTCGAGTTGGCCGTCCTTCAAGCAGCCATTGATGATCTGTTTGACGATGGTTTGAATTTCTTCCCGGGTTTTGGGGCTTTCGGCCCTGGTTCTGGCTTCACAGCCATCAGCCATCATCACCAGGGCGGTTTCGGGCGACTGTGGGGAAGGCCCCACGTAGCGGAATTGCCCGGTGTCCACTTTGGATTCATCCCCGCCCACTGCCTTGACCGCGTTGACATATTGGTAGCGGGTCAAGCGGTTGCCGTGATGCTCAGAGATGAAGGCCGCGACGCGACGAGGCAGGCGATGCTGGCGGGCCAATTCAATGCCATCGGTGACGTGGCTGCGGATGTAGGTGGCGCTTTCCACCGGTTTCATTTTGGAGTGGGGATTGCCCGACCCGGGGGCCTGATTTTCGATGAAGAGAGGGGGGTTGTTGGATTTCCCCACGTCATGGTAGAGCGCACCCACCCGGGTGAGCAGGGCGTCGGCGCCGATCCGCTCGGCGGCTTGCTCGGCGAGATTGGCAACTTGAAGGCTGTGCTGGTAGGTGCCGGGCGCGTTGCGAAGCAGTAATTGCAAAAGGGCGTTGTCCGGGCGGGCCAGTTCGAGCAGTTGCAGAGGGGTGGTCTTGCCCAATATTTGGGCTAATAAATATTGTAAGAGCACGGTCAGGAGGGCTGAACCGACCCCGTAAATGAGAGCCGCGCCGACCAGGGTGGCTCGACCCACGCCGTCGGTGTTGGCGTCGGACAGGCGGTAAATGAGGATGACCCCGACGCCGACCAGGGCCACTGCGCCGCCGGCTCTGAAAAAGGTGGTGATCCGGGTGACCCGCCGCAGGATCACCGCTCCGACCATGCTGCTCAACATATAATAGAGGGTTAGTTCCAGGGCGTTGGGCAAATCGTAGGCGACCAATATTCCCAAGGGGATGGCGGCGACCAGGCCGTGCTGGACGTTGAAAAGGACGGTGATGAGCAGGGCGAAGGTTGGGATGGGGAATAAATAGGGGATGATGGTGTGGTTGGGGATGAGCAAGCGAGCGCCAAAGAGGAAGACCAGGTAGATGAACAGAACCAGATTCAGGCTGCGGTTATCATTCAGGAATTCGGGTTGGTAGCGCAGATAGAGGGCCGTCAGGAGGATGACGATGGCGGTGATGATCCCGGCGCTGGCATATTCTTGCCAAGTTGTTTGAGGTTCCACCAGGCCGAATTGTTCCAGCGCCTCCAGGTGGGCGGCGGTGATGATCTGCCCGCGTTCCACAATGGTCTCATTGGCGAGAAATTCCTGGTTTATGGGTTCGACCGCATCGGCGGCTTGTTGGCGGGCGGTTTCGGTCAAATCTTGATTGTACAGGCTGTTGGGCGCGGTGAAGGCGGACACCAATTCAACCACGATGGCGGCCTGGTCCTCCTGTAAGGAGAAGCTCACCCGAGCCGGAACGCCTCGCCGGGCGTCTTCCAGGCGGTCTTCACGGATGGCGCTGCGCATCACTTGATCCAGCACGCTGATCGCTTCCTGCTGGACGGCTTGCCAGCGGGTATCGCTTAGGGCCAGGATAGCCTGGGCGGTCTCTGGGGAGAGCAGGATATCTTCCATGGCGGCCAGGTCGGACAATTTATCGTCTTCGGTAGCGAAGGTGTCAGAGCGCACACTGTCTATGTAGGTGAGGGCGCTGCGAAGTTGGTTGACCTGCTGGCGGGCGATGCTGGTGTCTGGCGCGGCGTAGACCGGCTCAATGGAATCGGCCGCGGCTTGACGCTGTGCTTCCGTCAACACCTGGCTTTCAAAGGAGAGCGTATAAGGGGCCAGCACGTCCTGCGGAGCGACATCTCCCTCCTGGAAGGAATAGTCCGCCGTGCTGGTGAAGGCTGGCAGAATCAGCGCCAGGTAGGTCAATGCGCTGACCAGGAACAGGAGCGCGCCTAAATAGACCCTGCGTCGAGAGGGCCAGCGGCGTCTGGATCGAGTAGGCTCTTCAGTCATGGTATCGGAGGGGTCAATCTTCCTGGAGGCGTTGGCGCACCATAGCGCTGACCATTTTCCCGTCAGCGCGTCCTTGCAGGCGCGGGATGAGGATTTTCATCACGTTGCCCATCTCTTTGGGCGTTTCTGCGCCTGTCTCGGCGATGGCTTCCGAGACCAGTTTCTCCACTTCTTCAGGGGTGAGGGACTCGGGGAGGAAATCTTCCAGGATGGCGATCTCAGCCTGGGCGGCTTCAATCAGGTCGGGGCGTTCGGCTTTTTCGGCGTCGGCGATGGTCTCGCGGCGCATTTTGACCTCTTTCTGGACGATGGAGAGCATGGCGGTTTCTTCCAGGTCGTCGCGCTTTTCCACCTCGGCCAGCTTGATGGCCGCCAAAGCCCCCCGCAAGGTGGACTTGCGCTGGTTGTCTTTGGCCCGCATGGCGTCCTTGAGGGCCTCGGTTAGTTTTTCTTTTGTGTTCATAGGGTTGATTATACCGCTTAAGAGGGAGGCGTGGACAGTTGGGTGTTGAATTTCTAGCGCATAAATATTTACCACGAAGTCACGAAGACACAAAGAAAACAATTTTTTTCTTTGTGCCTTTGAGTCTTGGTGGTAAATATTTGTCTATGGAGACCCTGCCGCGCTCACCCCATGGGATGGCGCATCCTGTGGCCGCCCATCAGGTGGAGGTGGAGGTGCATCACTTCCTGGTGGCCGTCGGGGCCGGTGTTCATCACCAGGCGGTAGCCGGATTGGGCGATGCCTTCCTGCTCGGCCAGCGTCGCCACCGCGCTGAACATCCGCCCCAAGATGGGCGCGTGCGCTTCGGTGACGGCGTTGTTGTCGGGGATGTGCTCGTTGGGCACGATCAGGATGTGGGTGGGGGCGGATGGGTTGATGTCGCGGAAGGCAGTCACCAGGTCGTCCTGGTGAACGAAGTCGCCGGGGATCTCCCCGGCAATGATCTTGCAAAATATACAATCGTCGCTCATAGTTTCCTCCGGTCTTGTAATCGTTTAAACGTTAGAACGTTGAACGTTTAAACGTTCTAATGTGATAACGCCTGATAATCCGTTGGGGGTGAGGTTGGTGAGTTGGGCGGGGGTGATCTGGTTCCAGAGGTCTTGGGGGGCTTGGGCGGTGACGCTGAGGTAGTTGTCGGTAAGGCCTTTGAGGGTCCAGGTCTGGTCGTTGAGGGCGGCGCTTTCCCAGAGCACGGGCAGGGTTTGGCCGATGAATTTGGCCCGGTACTGGGCCTCCGAATCGGCGAGGACGGCGCGCAGTTGGGCGTTGCGATCCTTGCGCAGGGGATGGGGAACTTGGCCGGACATTTCGGCGGCGGCGGTGCCGGGACGGGCGGAATAGGTGAAGACGTGCCCTCTGGCGAAGTCCATCCGGCGCACGAAGTCCAGCGTCTGGGCGAATTCCTCTTCGGTCTCGCCGGGGAAACCGGCTATCAGGTCGGTGGTGATGGCGAGATCAGGGATGGCCTGGCGAGCCGCCTCCACCAGATCGCCGAAAGCCTGGGGGGTGGTTTTGCGGGCCATACGCCGCAGGACGCCCGCCGAACCGGATTGGAGGGGCAGGTGCAGGTGTCGGCAGAGGCGGGAATCCTCCCACAGGGAGAAGAAATCTGGGGTGAGGTCCCAGGGTTCCAGGGAGGAGAGCCGCAAACGGGGGACATCGGCAGAAAGCAAGATGGTCTCAACTAGTTCGTATAGCTGCTGGGGATGGTCGAAGTCGTGGCCCCAGGAACCGAGATGGACGCCGGTCAGGACGATCTCTTTGGCCCCGCCGCGCAGGGCGATGTTGACCTCCGCCATGACCTGTTTCATTGTGCGGCTGCGTCCTTCTCCGCGGGCCAGGGTGATGACGCAGTATGTGCAGCGATTGTCGCAGCCGTCTTGCACCTTGAGGGTGGCCCGGGTGCGCAGCCGCGCGCCGGGAACCGGGACGCGCGCCAGGGGTTCCAGATCAAAGGTCTGGGAGGGGATTTGCAGCAGGACGGGGACCAGATCCTCTTTGTCGGCGTTTGGGACCACGGAGGTGACACCGGGGAGGGCAGCCGCGGCCTGGGGGTCGAGGGTGGCCCAGCAGCCGGTGACGACGATGCCGTCCACTCCGGCGCGGTAGGCTCGGCGGATCTTGCCCCGCGAATCGGAGGCCGCCTGGGTGGTGACGGTGCAGGTGTTGACGATGGCCTGGTCGGCCTCGTCCAGGGTGGCGACCAGGGTGTGTCCGGCGGCGCGCAGTTGGCGGGCGTAGGTCTCGATCTCGCTCTGGTTGAGGCGGCATCCGACGGTGTCGAGGTAGATCTTCATGGGGTTGAATTATAGCTTAAAATACCCCTTGGAATCAATAAGGCGCAGGAAGAGCGCACTAATGTTTTGCTGAAAACCACTTGGTAAATTAAATGTTGCTTACCCACTGGCGGGATTGCATAGGAGTCGAGGCTTCAGCCGGAAGTACTGGCGTTGGAGACCCGGCTAAAGCCTCGATTCCTAAAGGTTACGGTGGCGCAAGCCAAAGAAATGCGAAGATTACTCAGGGAATCTTCAACTGGATAAGGCGCGCGCAAAGTAACACTACAATAGAGATACCAAGCGCCCATTTCACGGATAATAAAATCCGGTGAAGCCGCCGTCGGCCACGTGGAGGGGGTTGTGGAAATTGGGTTCCATGCGCACGATCAGTCCGAAATCCCAGTTTACGAGGCCCAACTCCACCAGCACCTGATTGTTGTCGGCCCATCCGACGGGCGTTATCATGTCGAGCGCCTCTCCACCGGCCAGACCGGATAGATTGGCGGCGTGCGCTTCGGCGATGATCGAGCCGTTGGCGGTGTTGGCAATCCGCATGAACCTCGTGGCGCTCATGGTGTCCGGTCCGGTGGCCTCGATCCAGGCCACGGATTGGTTGTTGGGGGAGAAGACTGCCCAACCCACCCCGAGATTGCTGCCTGGATCCCGAGGGATAAAGGTCTCCTGGCAGGTGACCAGGTTGCGGAAATAGAGGCCGGTGGTGTTGATGGCCGGGCCTGGCCCATACGCAACCATGGATTGGTCGGGGGAAAGTCCGGCGATGACGTTGTTGAAGGCCAGGAATTCAGTCACCTGGTTGGCGCTCAAGTCAAAATAGTAAAGGCCGTTATAGGGATGGAAGATGATGTTGCCGATGCCGTACAAGGAGAGCGTAAACCAGACGCCCTGGGCTTGGCCGTTGGCGGCCCGGACGCCCAGAGGCAGGATGACATAAAAATCATCCTGATCGCGGGAATGGACGTAAGAGAGGTTGGGGAAGGCGGATAAATTCCCCACGTACAACCGGCTGACCCAGCCATTGTTCGTTGATTCGCTGGTGCTGTAGGCGATGACCGGTTGGGCTGGAGCGCCGGAAAGGATGACCAGGTCCGGCGTGTTTGCCAGGAGCGAGTTGCCGTTATTGATATTCTGGTAGAGATTGCCGGAATTGGTCCAGGTGCGATAGATGATGGGGATAGCGTTGATGCCCTGGGACAGGGTTCCAGCGATGTGGACTTCGCCGGTGTCCGCCCAGCTCAAGCCGGGGACATTCCGTGCGCTCTGGATCTGGCCCTGGAAATTCACCATATTGATGATCTCTTGGTCTCTATAGGAGGCGGTCAGCCCGGCGGGGAGGGATAGGGTCATCGCGCCGGGATGCTGCGGCAGGCAGGCGGGCGAGGGGGTGGGTGTGGCGGTAGGCTGGACGGCGGGGGGGGCGGTGGTTGCGCCTGGCGGAGGGTTGGTGGGCGGCGCCTGGGTGGTCGCCTGAGGGGGGACCGGGCTTCCGGCTTGTGCCAGGAGGGTGGCCTCAACCGCGGTGGCGACCTGGTTGGGGTCGGTCGTGGCGGTGGGCGGGGGCGGTGTCGAGGTCCCGCAGGCCAGGGTGACGATCAGGAGGCTGACGACTAGGAGAAAGACTTTGTGGTTTTTCATGGCTAATTTTCCTTGTAAAACGATATGAGAACTTTCGGCGGTGGAGTCACTCTATCGGCGGCGGCTCCAGGACGGTGAAATCATCGAAAAGGATGTCGGCTCCGGGCGCGTCGAAGGTTCTGGCGATCAAACCCACGTCACCGTTGACGAACCCGAAATCTATGGCCTGGTTGATATGTGTTCCGTTGACGATCAGGGTGTAGACATTGCCGACACATTCAGCGCGGATCAGGTTGGATTGTTCGCCCAATTTGATGGCGCCGTCGGTCCCGCCAGCCAGGGTGGTTTGTTCTCCTTCAAGCACCTTGTAGATGGCATAGTTGCCCTCGCCGGTGATGAGGAAGGCGATGAAATTAAGGGGGTTCGTATAACGGCAGACCACCCCAAATCCGCTGTTTTCCGGGCCGCCGATTCGGGTCGCCTCCACTTCGATGAAGACATCAATAATGTCCATGCCGGGCGTGGCCAGGAATTCATAGCCTGTCAACCCGGCCAGGATGCGGTATTGGCCGTCCTGATAGTCGGTTATGCTGCTAGAATCTACGACCCGGTCCCAACCGCTTTCGGGGTCGGAGAAGTCATCCTCGAAAAGTACATTCCTGCTTTTTCCAAAGACAAAAACGACTAATGCAACAGACAGGATCAAGACGACAAAACCCACGGCTTTTTTCATGCAATAATTCTCCTGGCTCTCAAAATTCAGCGCTTATGAAAATTTACGCTACGGCTCCATCACCGAGAAATTGTCGAACAAGATATCGGTGCCGGGTTCATCGTAGGTTCCAGCAATCAAGCCTACGTCGCCAGAGGTGTAATCGGAATCGTAAGCCTCGTCCATAAAGATGCCGTTGACGTACAGGGTGAGGGTGTCGCCCACGCAATCGGCCCGTAAGGTGTTGGAAGCCCCTCCCTGGTTGATAGCCTCGCTGTAGATCAATGAGTCGTTGACCAGGTACTCCCAGTAGCCATCCTGGACTTTGATGATCCCATAATAGCCGTCGCTGGTGATAATAAAATAATAGAAATTTTCCACGTCAACGTAGCGGCATATTACGCCAAAATCGTTGTCGTCCGGGCCTCCGGCCTTGGTCGCCTCCACCTGGATGATAACGTCAGTGAAGTGCAAGCCGGGATTGGCCCAGACACTTTGGTCATCTAATTTAACCAGAATGCGATATTTGCCGTCTTCGTAATCGGTGTACCCTTCCTCGAAGTCGTCCCGATCCCATCCGCTTCCGGTACTGGAGAAATCATCCTGAAACAGCACGCTTTCAGGGAGGGCTTCGCCTCCGATAAAGTCCACCGAACAGGCCAACGTCAGAAGAGCGAGAATGGTGACCATTGAAAATAAGCGATGGACGTTCTTCATGGGGTTACTCCTATATTTATTGTTTATTCTCCATTCTCTATTATCCCATATCATCTTCACAACTGAGAAGGGCTAATCATTTTCACGCCCTTGTGAAAGTACGCTTCAGGGACGGTACACGATGAAGTTGTCGAAATAGATGTCGGCGTTGGGTTGGTTGAAGCTCCCGGCGATTAGGCCCACGTCTCCGGCGCTGAAGGTTGTATCATTGACGGTCAAGAGCAGACTTCCGTTGACGTAGAGGCTGAGCGCGTTCCCAACACAGTCAACCCGGATGTGGTTGGCCGCCTGGCCCGGATGGATTGCCTCGCTGAATTCCATGAACTCAGCGCCTAACAGAGATTGTTGGCCTCCTTGGGTTATCCCGATCCCGAACATGCCATCGCCGCCCACGTAGAAGAAATAGAAGTTATCATCATCCTGATGGCGGCATATGACGCCGTAGACATCTTCGCGGTCGTCGTTCTGGGGGAGGGCGTCAACTTCGATGCGCACGTCGCCGAAATGCTGTCCCGCAGTGGCCCAGGCGTCATGGTTGATCTTGTTGATGTAAATGTGGTACTGGCCTTCCGCATAGGATGTGATTCCCACGCCGAGTTCTTCACCCTGGTCCCATCCGCTGTTGTGGTCGGAAAAATCATCCTGATAAAGGACGTTGCTGGAGCATGCCTGGAGGGCCAGAAATAAGCCTAGGAGGGTGAAGAGAGAGAGGGGACGTTTATTCATCAGGGGAAATACCGCTGTAAGATTCGTTGGGCCTGGTGCGCCGAGGGGCTTTCGGGGGATAGGGACTGGGCCAAGGAGAGCTGCTGCCAGGCCTCAGTTCGTTTGCCCTGGGCGAGATACATGATGCCCAAGTAGAGATGGGCAGGCGCGTAGTTGGGGTCGGCGGCCAAGGCCCGGCGCAGGAATCGTCTGGCGCTGAAGTCGTCCTCCAGTACGAGGAAGGCCTGGCCCATCAGGGTCAGGGTTGCGGGATTATCCGGGGCGAGAATGACGGCCTGACGAGCCGCAGGCAGGCCGATGGTTTTGATGAGATATTGGTTGTTGATGGAAAAAGAAGCCAGAATTATCCAGTAATCTGTGTCGTGGGGCGCCAACTCAACGGCGCGTTGGTAATATTTCATGGCCGTGGGCAGGTCGCTCATCTGGGCCAGTGTGCCGCCGATCTCGACCTGCAAGGCGGGATTCCCAGGGTCGAGAAGGGCGGCGGTGTGGAAATAGATCAATGCGTATTCGTGGCGTTCCTGGCGTTGATAGTATAGGGCCTGGAAAATGTTTCCGGCCAGTGAATATGGATAAAGGGCCAGGGCTTTTTCCAGCTCTGGCAGGCCGTCCCTTCCGATGTGAAAATACGCCTCTCCCAGGAATGCCCAGGCCGCGGCATATTCCGGTTCTAGTTCGGCTGCCCGGCGGAAGGCCTCCACGGCCAGCGGCCATTCTTCCAGCGCGCCCAGGGCCTGCCCGGCGGAGACATAGGTGTAGGCGGGGTCTTCTTCCAGGAGGGAGTTCTCAATGTTGAGGATCAGGGTGTGGACCGCATCGGCCAGGCTTTCGTCCAGGGCGGCAGCCTGGGCCAGAGGGGGGAGGGCCGCCTCCGGGTCGGTGGCGGCCAGGGTCAGGCCCAGCGTGTATTGATATTGGGGATTGTACGGGTCAAGCTGGATCAAGGTTTGCAGGTCAAGCAGGGCGGCGGCGTAGTCTTCCTGGAGAAGATGGACTTGGGCCAGTTGCTCGTAGATGGCGGGGGAGGAGCCATTTTGGGTCAGGGCGTTTTCCCAGACCTCGACCGCGCCGGGGAGGTCGCCTAATTCCAAATATGCGCTGCCCAGAGTGAGCGTGCCCCGGAAAGCGAGTGGATTTTGGGTCTGGCTCTGGTCAAGAAAGTATATGGCGGTGCCGGGGCTGCCGTTTTCCAGCAAGTACCAGGCGGCGGTTTCCCAGAGGTCGGCGCGCCAGGGGTGATGCTGGGCGGCTTCGGCCAGATAAAGACCGGCCTCCAGGGTGCGCTGGTTGTCCAGGGCGGTGCGCGCCTGGCGGAAGGCTATGACCACCGCGTGGGGACGCGCCGCTATCCCCAAAAGGGGGATGAGGAGCAGGGGCAGCAGGATCCTGGCCCAAAGTTCAGCGCGCCGCGGCGGTTGCATAGATTTAATTATAGCCTGAGTTGGAAGGAGAGACGAGTCATTTGGGTTGACAATTATGTTGTACGGTGGTCCTAAATGCGGTTTTGAAACCAGTTCGACTGGTCTAGCTGCACCAGCCACTGGTGTCCAAAAGCTTTGTAGAAAATTAACTTATAGGACAATAATTGTTGCCTCCACTCAGGCAGAATTGCCCAGGAGTCGAGGCTTCAGCCGGAAGAATTAGCTAAGGCGACCCGGCTAAAGCCTCGACTCCTAAGGACAACCGTGGCGATTTTTATAGAAAAACGAAGACCACTCAGGGAAAATTTCAACTTATTATTGCAATCTCAACCATTCTCCGCTTGACACATTGGGCGTAGGCTTGTAAAATGGGGCGGTTTTCTTGGTAAAATAATAGCGGATGAAGATTCATCCGCTGAAATTTTGTAAACTATATTTTCCCTGGAGGAGTACATTTCATGCAAGGTTTAACTTCTTTTGAACAAATTGCCATGTGGAGCGTCTTTGGCGTGGCTATCTTGGGTCTGTTATACGCAATCTTATTGCGCAGCCAGATCCTTCGCGAAGACAAAGGCACAGAAAAAATGCAGGAGGTCTGGCGCGCGATCCGAGACGGCGCTGACGCATATCTCAAGCGGCAGCTCCGTTCCATTTTGCCCCTGATCCTGATCCTGACCGTTGCGCTTTTCGCTTCGGTGTACATTGTCCCTCCCACGCCGGAGACTTCGGCCTGGTACTGTATGGCGATCAAAGGCGCGTCTCTGGGTGAGTCGGCCCATGCTTGCGCTGAGGCTCTCACCGAAACGGAATTGAGCAGTGTCAGCCTCTATATGGGTTTTGGACGAGCCATCGCGTTCGTATTAGGCGCGATGTTCTCCCTGATCGTTGGGCAGGTCGGGATGCGGATGGCCGTGCAGGCGAACGTCCGGGTGGCTTCGGCGGCCCGCCGTTCCTTTGGCGACGCATTGCGGATCGCCTACCGGGCGGGAACCATCACCGGTATGCTCACTGATGGTCTCGGTCTGTTAGGAGGCACCGTCATCTTCATGTTCTTCGGCATCGCCGCGCCGGACGCCCTGTTGGGTTTCGGTTTCGGCGGCACGCTGCTGGCCCTGTTCATGCGGGTGGGCGGCGGCATTTATACCAAGGCCGCTGACGTGGGGGCGGACCTGGTGGGCAAGGTTGAAGCTGGCATCCCCGAAGACGACCCCCGCAACCCGGCCGTGATCGCCGACCTGGTGGGCGACAACGTGGGCGACTGCGCTGGTATGGCCGCCGATATTTTCGAGTCCTATGAAGTCACCATCGTCGCCGGATTGATCCTGGGTGTGGTTCTTTTCAACCTCACCGGCCACATGGAATGGATCATTTACCCGCTGATCGTGCGCGGCATCGGCGTAGTTTCTTCCATCATCGGCACTTATGCGGTGAAAGGCGACGACGACGGCAAGAGCGGCGACGCCATGAAAGCCATCTTCAAAGGCTTTTTGTCCTCGGCTGCGATTTCGGTGGTCCTCTTCTTTATCGCAGCATACGCTTATCTGCACATGATCGCCGAAGGCAGCATGCCTGGTGGATGGTGGCGGACCCCGGTGGCCGTGGCTATGGGTGTTCTGCTTGCCATCTTGATTGACCGCTTGACCGAATACTTCACCGGGAGTCATCAAACCCCGGTCAATGAGATCAAGAATTCCGCCGATACCGGCGCGGCTACCCTCATCTTACAGGGCTTAGCGGCCGGTTATGAATCCTCGGTATGGTCGGTGCTGGTCATTGCGGGCACTATCTTCTCATCCATCTTGATATTCGGCGGGATAGGGGCTACACCCACAGAGAATATCACCTACATCCTGTACGGCGTCGCCATGACTGGTATCGGCATGTTGACCTTGACGGGCAACAACGTCGCGATGGACTCTTTCGGCCCCATTTCCGATAATGCCAACGGCATCGGCGAGTTGTCCTGGGGCGGTCTACACGATGAAGAAACCGTAGCCGCCAAGAGGATCATGGCCGACCTGGACGCGGTGGGCAACACCACCAAAGCCATCACCAAAGGCGTCGCTATCGGCTCGGCGGTGATCGCCGCGGTGGCCTTGTTCGGTTCTTTCTTGACCGAAGTCAGCCGAGCACAAGCCGCTCTGGGCGTCGCTCTCGCCGACCAAATTCAATCCACCGGAATACGAATTGATATCCCCGAGGTTTTCATCGGCATGCTCATCGGCGGGGCGCTGCCCTGGCTGTTCTCCTCCTTTGCTATTCAGGCGGTGAGCCGGGCAGCCGCGTTGATCGTGAAGGAAGCCCGGCGGCAGTTCAAGCTGGGCGTGCTGGAAGGCACAGTTCCGCCGGATTACCAACAGGCGGTAGACATTTCCACCTCCGCGGCCCAGAAGGAACTGGTTCCTCTTGCCTTGTTGGGCATCGTGACGCCGGTAATTGTGGGTATGCTGTTGGGCGTTGCCGCGCTGGGTGGTTTCCTGGCAGGCATCATCCTCTCCGGCCAGTTGCTGGCGGTGTTCATGAACAACGCCGGCGGGGCCTGGGACAACGCCAAGAAGCTGATCGAAGATGAACCCAGCGAACCTGAGAATAACCTGGGCAAAGGCTCCGAGCGCCATAAGGCGGGCGTGGTCGGCGACACCGTCGGCGACCCCCTGAAAGATACCGCCGGTCCGGCTCTCAACCCCATGATCAAAGTTGCCAACCTTGTCTCGGTCATCATTGCGCCCATCATCGTCCAGCAAACCGAACTGGGTCTGTGGGGATGGTTGTTGGTCGGGCTGCTGGTTGCCTCGTTGGTCTGGTCCATCCGCACCAGCAAGCGACCTGCGGAGCGCATCGTCACCAAAGACTAGAGTTTTTTCACCCCCAAAGTTAAAGTAGACCCCAAGGATTTGTAATTCCTTGGGGTCTTTACTTTTCAGGGAATGCACATTTAACCCCCTGATTGTATGCAAATACGACCATCGAAATATCCGCTTATTCAAACATATCACCGCAGAGACGCAGAGAACGCGGAGAAAAACCGAAAATATATTTAAAAACTCTGCGTATCTCAACGCTCTCCGCGCCTCGGCGGTAAAATTTCTTATAATCAGAAATAATAAAACATCCCATTGTGCATATCCTATGTGAATGACAGGAAAACGATTAGATTACACGTAAATTTCAACCCATCCCTCACCTATGACCATCAAACTATAAAATTCGACCTGAAAACACTTGCATCTTTAGGCAACTTAGGGCATACTAAGGGGTAGAGTGAACGCTTATGGCTAAAGTTACCTTGAGGGCCTACAACCAAGAAATTGAGGGGCTAATAGACCAGGGTCAAATTGACGAAAGCATCGGTCATTGTCGTCATATCCTGAAGCTATATCCCAAATGCGTGGATACTTACCGCATGTTGGGCAAGGCCTATTTGGAAAGCCAACGTTATGGGGACGCGGCGGATATATTCCAGCGCGTGCTTTCTTCGATCCCCGACGATTTTATCGCCCACGTGGGCATGAGCATCATCCGCGAGGACGAAGGCAACCTGGATGCGGCCCTGTGGCACATGGAGCGCGCCTTTGAGGTGCAGCCCTCCAATACCGCCATTCAAGATGAACTGCGCCGCCTCTACGGGCGTCGTGATGGCGTCGAGCCGCCCAAGATACGGCTCACCCGGGGGGCTTTGGCTCGCATGTACGCCCACGGCGACCTCCACCAGCAAGCCATCGCAGAATGCCGGTCTGCCCTGGCGGAAGATCCCCAACGCTCCGACCTTCAGACTGTGCTGGCGAGCATGTATCACCTCACCGGACAGAAGGTCGAGGCTGCCGAAACCTGCAACGCGCTGGTGGTCAAACTGCCTTATTGCTTTGAGGCCAACCGCATTATGGCCGAGATATTGGAGCAGAGCGGCCGGGCCGAGGATGCCAAAACTTACCGGGGCCGTTTACAGGCCTTGGATCCTTACGTAGCATTTGTTTCTCCCAGTTCTCCGTCCTTGGACAGCGTTCCTGACGCGGCCATTTCCATTGACCGCCTGGAATGGACTCCTGGCGCTATTGGCGTTGATTCTGCGGCCCAACCGGGTTGGGCTGAATCTCTGGGTGTAGAGGCGCCGGCAAGTGAGGCTGCTGCGCCGGGCGTGCCCAGTTGGCTTACAGAAGACGCCGGAGAGGCCGCCTCAGAGGATGATTTCTCCACGTTATTTCCCGGAGAGGATGGGTCGCCTTCCGACATCCTGGGGGAGATCTCGGAAACCTCTTCCGATGAATCCCCTGAATGGCTGGCAACCCCGGGAGAGACCCAGGGTGAAGAGCCTATCCCCGATTTCATGCAAGATGCCGGTTGGGGGGAGCGAGACCCAGACGCGCCTGAACCGGAGCCTCTGCCCGATTTTGCCGCCCCGGAAAGCGCCTCAGATGAAGGCGATGGTCTAGCCCCGGCTGATATTCCCGATTGGCTGCAAGGCATGGCTCCGGAAGATGCCGAAGATGAAACCGCAGCAGATTTGCCAACTTTTGACGCGCCTATGACTACTGCGCCGCTGGATGGCGCAAGCCTTCCCGCAGCAGAGGCGAAGCCGGATTGGCTGCAAGACCTGGGCGCGGAAGATGCCCAACCCGCCGCCGAACCCGCCGGCGAAGGCCTTCCTGATTGGATGGGAGAGCCGGGGGAAGCCCCTGCCGCTGCTCCAACTGAGGAAACGCCGGATTGGCTGCAAGAGTTAGGCGACGAGACCCCGGCTGCTTCTGGAACGCCGGGGGGAGTTACCGATTGGCTGAAAGATGTTGATAGCGGAGAGACCAGTCCGGTTGAGGTTGCCTCAGAGACCCCCGCGCAACCCGAACCCATCCCCGAAGTCGAGGCGATGGCTGACCCGGCTGCCACAACCGAATTGCCCGACATGGACGACCCCGATGCGGCCATTGCTTGGATGGAGGGTCTGGCCGCCAAACAAGGCGCGGCCGAGGAAGAATTGGTCACTGCCCCCGAATCGCGAGGGGATACTCCGCCCGGGTGGGTGCAAGAGACCCAAGAAGAAGATGCTATGCCTGAAGCTTCCCCCGAACCCAACGCCGAAGAGTCCCCCGATTGGCTGCAAGAGCTTGGGGAGGAACAGCCTGAACCGGCCGCGGAACCAGCCGCCCTGCCTGATCCAACTGCTACGGCTGAATTGCCCGATATGGACGACCCCGATGCAGCTATAGCCTGGATGGAAGGTCTGGCTGCCAACCAGGGCGCGGCCGAGGAAGAATTGGTCACTGCCCCAGAATCGCGGGGGGAGGCTCCACCGGAATGGGTGCAAGAAGCCCAGGCGGAGGAAGCATTGCCAGAAACCCCCGCCGAACCTGCTGCTGAGGCCCCCGACTGGCTTCAAAAATTGGATGATGAGCAGCCTGAACCGGCTGTAGAAGCGCCCTCTCAAGCTGAACCAGTCCTTGATCCTGGGGCTACAGCCGAGCTTCCAGGGACGGGAGACACGGAGGATGCGATTGCCTGGCTGGAGGGGCTAGCTGCCAAACAGGGCGCGGCTGAGGAAGAATTGGTCACGGCCCCGGAATCGCGGGTGGATACCCCGCCTGATTGGGCGCTAGAAACTCCCGCGGAGGCCCCCGCTGTCCCCGAAGCAGAAGATACGCCTGAGTGGATGCAAAAACTGGACGAGGAGCAGCCCGAACTGGCCGTAGAAGCGCCTGCGGCGGCCTCTCCACCGGAACCTGCCGCCACTACTGAACTGCCCGATATGGACGACCCCGATGCGGCTATGTCCTGGCTGGAGGGTCTGGCCGCCAACCAAGGCGCAGCGGAAGAAGAATTGGTCACGGCCCCAGAATCGCGGGGGGATACGCCGCCCGAGTGGGTGCAAGAAGCCCAGGAAGAGTTGGCCGAAACCCCGGCAGCAGCCCCACCAGAATCGATAACCGAAATCTTGGATATGCTGGTTGAAGATGGCGAAACCGAGCCGGAAGTGATCGAACCCGCGCCCGTGGGGACAGTGTTGTTTGAGGAAGACGGTTCTCCAGCAGAAGCCCCACCCGAGTTGCCAGCATGGCTCAATGAGGTTGAAGAAGACTTACCCTCAACCCAGAAATTAGGCGCCGAGGATCTGATAACCCAGGAATTTGAAAGTATGACCGCTGCTCCTGCCGAAGCAGAGCTTGTCGAAGCAGAGCCTATTGAAGTTGAGCCGTCTGATTGGATAACTGAAATGGCATCCGAACAAGAAAAAGCCCCGCCTCCCGCTGCTCCACCCAAGCCGAAGGCAAAGCCCAAGCCCAAGGCCAAAACCAAGCCCAAGACTAAAGCCAGAGCCAAAGCCAAAGAAGATTTCAACTTGCGTCTTGCTCAAGCGCAAAACGCGCTCTCCAAAGACCAAATTGATACCGCGGTTGAACGTTACACTGTTTTGATCAAGCGAGGCCGGTTATTGGACAACGTGATCGCTGACCTGAACGCGGCTCTCCAACACCGCCATCCGGTGGACGTAGACCTTTGGCAGTTGCTTGGCGATGCGTACATGCGCAGCGAACGCCTGCAAGACGCTTTGGATGCTTACACCCAGGCGGAGGAATTGATCCGCTAAAGGCTTACATCTGGTAGAATCATTAACTCGGGGCAGCCCCCCGAGTTAATTTTTTGTCAATTAACGGGAGTGTGTTCATTGGAATTGAGAAACCTGGACAGGTTTTCCTTGCAACGATTTCGATGAAGGTGTCGAGGTTTCTACGGTTGAATTGGTTGAAAATCACCAGGTGAAACCTGTCAGGTTTAGTGAACCCGCCCCGATCATTTGGAGGTAAATGTGGAAAGAACTTTAGTGCTTGTCAAACCCGATGGGGTTCAGCGCGGCCTGGTAGGGGAGATCATCTCTCGGCTGGAGCGGCGCGGTTTGCGATTTGTGGCGGCCAGGTTCATGGCTGTCAGCCAGGATTTGGCCGAGACTCATTACGCCATTCACCAGGGGAAACCGTTTTATGAGGGTTTGATCCAATACATCACTTCGGCTCCGGTGATGGCGATGGTGTGGGAAGGCCCCAATGCGGTGTTGGCCGTGCGGCAAACCATGGGGGCGACCCTGCCAATCCAGGCTGCGCCCGGCACGGTCCGCCATGATTTTGGCCTCGAAGTGGGCCGCAACTTGACTCACGCCTCTGACACTGTCGAAAACGGCGAGAAGGAAGTGGCTTTGTGGTTCCAGCCAGAGGATTTGGTTTCCTGGGAGCGGGACGTTGACCGGTGGATCTTCGAATAACACTGTGGCGCTGAGTAACACTGAATCACTGATAAACTGAATCTCTGAAAAAAAACTTTGAGGGATTTGGTGGATGCAAATTAATACCTCCGGCGAGTTATTGGCCGGAGGTAATTGTTTAGAATTGGGGGAGAAATTATGGTATCGCTCACTGCAAATGCAGCACCATGCGTCCTTCCGACCAGAGGTCTTCCAGGCGGTAATAGTCCCGCTGTTCGGGGGAAAAGAGATGCAGGATCACGTCGCCAAAGTCGGCCAGTATCCACCCATCCTGGGATTTACCCTCGATCCTGGCGCGCAGGTTATGGGTTTTCCGAACCTCTCGCCGGGCCGCGTTTATCAAGGCCTCCAACATGCGGTTGCTGGTGCCGGAGCAGATCACAAAATAATCTGTGAAGGAGGCAACCTCCATCAGATCCAGAAGCAGGATGTCCTCTCCCTTTTTTTCTTCCAGTGTATCAACGATAGTTCGAGCTATTTCTAAAGCGTCCAGGTTTCACCTCGCAGCAAAATTATGAGCC
>CBDUUP010000035.1:0-19061 GCA_965370435.1 uncultured Anaerolineales bacterium
CCCGAAGCGGGATGGCAACCATGATCCGTATCATCTTCACCGCCCCCGATCTGCCGGGAACCTATCGCAGCACATGGCAGGCGGTCAATCCCTTGGGCCAAACCTTCGGCGACCCCATCTTCGTCGAGATCGTGGTTGATACACCTGAACCAGAGCAGGATTGAATCCCCTCATGTCCAACCCCCTCAGCCCCAGCGCCCAGAAAGTACAGGACACTCTAAACGGCCTCGGCTTCGACTGCGCCGTCATCGAGTTTGCCGAGACCACCCGGACCTCCGCCGAAGCCGCCGCCACCATCGGCACAACCGTTGCCCAGATCGCCAAATCCCTGGTGTTCAAGGCCAAAGAGTCGGGGAAGGTGGCGCTGGTGATCGCCAGCGGCGTCAACCGGGTGGACACCGGCAAGATCGCGGCTCTCCTGGGCGAACCCATCGGACGGGCCGACGCCGACTTCGTCCGCCAGCAGACCGGGTTCGCCATCGGCGGAGTGCCGCCCGTCGGCCACGCCCAATCGCTCACCACTTTCATTGACGAGGACCTACTTCAATTCGATGAGATATGGAGCGCGGCGGGAACGCCGAGAGCGGTGTTCCAACTCACGCCGGAGGAGTTGGTGAGGATGACGGGAGGGCGGGTGGAAGAGGTAAAGCAATAAATGTAGTAGAATAGGGAATAAATGACAGGTAAACAAGTATTGGGAGGTCCCGTGCAATGAGAACTCGAAATATCTTCATAACCCTCGTCCTGCTGGCGGTGGGGTGCGCCGCGCCCACCCCAGAAACACCTTTGCCCCCGGCGGTCACTCCAAGCCCAGTCGCGCCGACTTTCACACCGACACTCACTGACACTCCAACAGTAACACAAACCGTCTCGCCCACAATCACGAAAACGCTAACGCCTAGTTCCACTCCCACCTGGACACCTTGGCCCACCTTATCCCCTCAAGAGGCTCAGGATCTAGTCCTGGAGTTACTCGAAACCAATGGCGGGTGTCAATATCCCTGCCGCTGGGGCATTATGCCTGGTGAAACGTCTTGGTCTGAGGCAAAGGCCTTCCTGACTTCCTTTGCTTTTAGTTTTACGGTTGAATCTACATCGGAGAGAGGCGTACTCCGTTATTCATTTTTCTTTCCTGTGCCAGCGACGGCATCCTCTTCTGGACAAATCTTTACCGATTTCTATGTGAGAGACGAGTTTATAGAACTGATCGTGTTTGGCAGAGAAGAAAAAATCGCGACCTTATTAACTGAATTTGGCCCTCCCAATGAAGTATGGCTAAGACTGGATCCCATTCCCCCTTATCCTTACTCGCCCGAATATCTTATCGCTCTTTTTTATCCAGACCAGGGGATTATGATAGGCGATATAAGCTCATCCAAGCGCTATCCTCAAGGAGGTAGTGATTTCGTCGGAATCTGCCGGGAACAATTGAATGATACACACTATGGGTCTTTACTTTTTGCATTATGGTCACCTGAAAACCAGCAAGATTTCATGGAATTTGCTCTGTATTCCAGGGTACTCGGTTTCCCTTCTGATCGGGAAAATTATCGCTTGCTCAATCATGTGAGTTCGATGGACTCGCAAATGTTCTATGAAGTTTTCAGTTATCCCTACACGTCAAGCTGCATCGAAATTCCTACGGAGTCATGGCCTTGGGGGTTCTAAGATATTGCTCAACTAAATGTATACTAAACAAAAAACCCGCCTCTCGGCGGGTTTCTCATTCTTTATGATTTTGAGGTACTTGTCTCCAATTCAACCCCCCTCTTGATTGATTTCTCTCCCAATCTTCACCGCTTTCTGATGAAGATCATCAATATCCAATCTAGCGGTTAACTCCTCTAGCGTTAGTTTATTAGAGAGAAAAACAAAGTGACGATGCTCATCGGGGAAAGTATAGAAAGCGATAAAGGCTTCATCCATAATTTCTCGGAAAAGTTTATCATCCCAGGGACGATTTTCCCATTCCTCAAATAACTTGATTTGATTGGAGGCCATTTGAAATCCATCAATTTGCAGGCCGATGTCCAACCAATCCCAGTAATCACTGACCACCGTCGACAAATTATCATCGGAGGCTTCAAAAAAGTATCTTGTCCGCATGCGGTTCGGCTCAGGGCCATATCCAATTGGCTTTCGAAACGAGATGTGCTCCAAGCCATAGGTTTGGAATAATTGATGCGGCAAATACTCTTCCCCGGGGAGGTAATTCCCATCAGAATCAAATTTTCCAGGAAAAATGTTGCTCTTAGAAGTAAAATACCAAGAAAATCCCTTTTTAGACAATCGCTCAAAGATATCGCAGCGAATCGGATCGGCCCACGGTTCTCTTCCACTGTGATCGGGTTCACCATGGATCATTAAAAAGAAAACCCGGATATCCTCCAAGATTTTCGATTCGACCAGATCCGGCCCGGCAAAATAAATTGGGATGGAATTATTATTTGGCAGACGGTAATATGGCCCGATAAATGGATGGTATAGTATCTTTCCCTCATCATCTTTTTCTATATCATCTTCATACAATTTGATCTCATAGTCATAATTCATAATATCTCTCTCTGTTACAGTTATTCTACACGAAATCAGCGCCATCTCCTAGGAAGATGGCGCTGATATTTTCTTCATCTCTTCAACTAGAAAATATCTAGGACGTTCCCTCTTCCCAGGAGTTCAGGTACTTGACCTGCTCCTCGGTCAGCACGTCAATATCCACATTCATCGCCTCCAGCTTGAGCCGGGCGATCTCAGCGTCAATCTCTCTGGGCACCGCGTGGACCTTATTCGCCAGATTATCGGCATTCTTCACCATGTATTCAGCGCTCAGAGCCTGGTTGGCGAAGGACATATCCATCACGCTGGCGGGGTGGCCTTCGGCGGCGGCCAGGTTTATCAAGCGGCCCTCGCCCAGCAAGTTGATGACCCGGCCGTCGCTCATCTGGTAAGCCTCTACGAACTCGCGCACCTGGCGTTTCTCGGTCGCCATCTCCTCCAGGGCGGGGATGTTGATCTCCACGTTGAAATGGCCCGAGTTGGCGACAATGGCGCCGTCCTTCATGGCCTCAAAATGGCGCTTGTCAATCACGTTGAGGTCGCCGGTCAGGGTGCAAAAGATGTCGCCTATTGCGGCGGCTTGTGCCATCGGCATGACCCGGAAACCGTCCATCACCGCTTCCAGAGCGGGCAGGGGGTTGATCTCGGTGACGATGACGTTGGCGCCCAGGCCGCGCACCCGACTAGCGAAGCCTCTCCCGCACCAGCCATACCCGGCCACAACGACGGTTTTCCCCGCGATAAGAATATTTGTAGCCCGGATGATCCCATCCAGCGTGGACTGGCCGGTGCCGTAGCGATTGTCGAAGAAGTGCTTGGTGTCGGCGTCGTTGACCGCCACGATGGGGAATTCCAGCGCGCCGTCAGCGGCCATCGCTCGCAGGCGGATCACGCCCGTGGTGGTCTCTTCGGTCCCCCCGACGATCTCGTCGAGCAGCTCGCGGCGTTCCTTGTGTATTTGGCTGACAAGGTCGGCCCCGTCATCCATAGTCACGTGCGGCTTATGGTCCAGCGCGGCCTCCAGGTGCTTGTAATAGGTGACGTTGTCCTCGCCCTTGATGGCGTAGACGGGAATCTCGAAATGGGTCACCAGGGAGGCGGCCACGTCGTCCTGGGTGGAAAGCGGGTTGGAGGCGGTCAGCACCACATCCGCGCCGCCCTCCTGCAAGGTTTGCATCAGGCCGGCGGTCTCTGTGGTAACGTGCAGGCATGCGGACATGCGTATTCCCTTGAAGGGACGCTCCTTGGCGAAACGCTCCCGGATCTGCCGCAGCACCGGCATCTCCTGCTCGGCCCACTCGATCCGCCTGCGCCCGCCCTCGGCCAGTTTGGTATCTTTGATGTCGTAATTTTCCATTTGGGTCTCCGTTTTCAGTATGATTTGTAATGATTCCTAAACTTGAGTAATTCGGGTAAACAGGGAGACAGGTATACAGGTAAACAAGGAACAAGTATACAAGGATTCACCCGAATATTTTCATTGAAACGTGCTGCCTAATAACTAAGCTACCTGCCAACGTGCAACTTGCTAACCTGCCACTTGCCTACTTGCCACTTGCAACATGCAAACTTGCCACTTGCAAACCTGCAAACGTTCAACCTGCCAACCTTCAACCTACTATAAAAGTTCATCCAGCGCACCCTCATCCTCAAAATGCTCACGGAAGCGGGCGACGAACTCGGCGGGGGTGTAGGCGTGTCCCTGAGGGCTGTCCACTTCCAGGCAGTAGGTGGCCGCCAGCGCGCCGATTCTACCACAGAGGCCTAAATCCCAGCCCCTCGCATACCCCACCAGGAACCCGCCCCGGAACGCATCCCCGACTCCGGTTGGGTCCACGATCTGGGCGGGCGGGACAACCGGGATGTAGAACTCATCATCTCCGTGGCAAATCGTCGCCCCTTTCTCCCCGCGGGTCACCACCATGATGGACACTCGGTCTTCAATTTCTTCTGCCGACAAGCCAGTCTTCTTCTGGATCAGTTCGCATTCGTAATCGTTGCAGAAGAGGGCCAGCGCGCCGTCCAGATCTTCCAGCAGCGTCTCGCCTTCCATCAGCACCACCTGCTGGCTGGGGTCATCGAGATAAGGAATGCCCAGTTCTTTACATTCAGCAATATACTTGCGCATCGCGCCGGGATCGTTGGGCGATACTACCACCAGGTCAGGTTTGCCACCCTCCAATTCGTGGAGGGAGAGATCGCCCGCATAGGCCATCGCGCCGGGGTAAAAGCTGGCGATCTGGGCGTTGGACAGGTCGGTATTGGCGAAGAAGGAGGCGGTGAAATCGCCCTCAATGACCCGGACATTGGCCGTATCAATTCCCTTGGATTCCAGGTAAGCGCGGTATTCCTCGAAATCCTCCCCCACCGTCGCCATCATCCTAGGTTGACCGCCTAATAGCGCCATCGTGTAAGCGATATTGGGGGCGATGCCGCCCCGCCGCTTGACCAGCGAATCCACCAGGAAAGACAGGCTGATGGACTCCAATTTCTCAGGCAAAATGTGTTCCTTGAAATACCCCGGAAACTTCATCAAGTAATCGTAGGCAATGGAGCCGGTGATGACGATATTCACGAAACCTCCTCCCCGTGGACTGCTCTGGCTAAATTCACCTCAAAGGGCGGCCTCGCCACCCCGTTCTCGGTCACGATGGCGGTCACCAGACGGTTGGGGGTGACGTCAAAGGCCGGGTTGCGGGCCGAGGCGCTTTCGGGTTGGGCGGGCTTCCCCTGGAACTGGATGTCCAGCACTTCGTCTTGGCCGCGCTCCTCGATGGGGATCATATCCCCGCTCGCCAGGGACAAATCGACCGTCGAGGTAGGCACAACCGGATAAAAAGGGACTCCGTTATCATGCGCGGCCAGGGCCAGCATGTAAGTGCCGATTTTATTAGCAACGTCGCCGTTTGCGGCGGTCCGGTCTGAGCCTACGAAAACCCCCTGCACCTCTCCGGCGCTCAGGAAATACCCGGCCGCGTTGTCGCTGATGAGATCATAAGGGATGCCATACTGCTCCAATTCCCAGGCGGTCAAGCGCGCCCCTTGCAAACGCGGGCGGGTCTCGTCCACCAGGACGTGGACCTTCTTCCCTTGCTCGTGCGCCATGCGGATCACGCCCAACGCGGTGCCCCAGTCCACCGTCGCCAGCGCGCCAGTGTTGCAGTGATGGAGAACCGTGTCACCATCCTGGATGAGTTCTGCGCCATGCCGGGCCATTCGCTGGTTGATCTCCACGTCCTCATCGGCGATGGTCTGAGCTTCGGCCAACACCGCAATACGCAATTCCTCCGCGCTCCCCTCAAATTGGGACACGGCGGTCAAAACCCGTTCTAACGCCCAACCCAGGTTGACGGCGGTGGGCCGCGCCTGGTGCAGCTCGTCCGCCGCGGCCTGTAAATCGAGACGCATTGCGGCAACATCTCCAGCAGGCGATTCCATCGCCGCCAACGCCAATCCAAAGGCCGCCGCCGCGCCGATGGCGGGCGCGCCGCGCACCACCATTGTCGTGATCGCCTGGCCGACTTCCTGGTACTCATTGAAAACGGCTACCTTGAATTCTCCCGGCAGCAGCCGCTGGTCAATCATGCGCAGTTGCCCGCGCTCGGTATCCCATTCAACAGTTCGCATAGCGCACACTAAAAGACGCCCTCGCCTGAGAGCGCCGTAATGAAAGAATGATAAAAGTATAACCTGCAAATGTAGGTTTGTCAAAGAAATCCATCCTTAGCGTTGAACGTTAAAACGTTATAACGTTCAAACGTTTCCTCCTTCCCATTGACACGCCTTATCCAACGCGTTATAGTCCTCCTTGATGAAGACCAAAACCCTTCTCGCCCTGCTCCTCCTGACTTTGGGGTTGTCGGCCTGCAATCTCCCCCAACCGGTGGACCCATCCGCCACACCACTCCCCTCACCGACCTTTGATCCCCTTTTCCCCACGCCTACCCTCACCACCACCCCGCCCTCCACCGCGACCCCGTTGGCCCGCATCGAGAGCGGCGACAGGGCGCTCTTCAACGGGGACTGGGAACTCGCCTTGCAGGAATACCAACTGGCTCTGGACTCCAACTACGATCCCGAAATCCAGACCGCCGCCATGTTGGGCATTGGTCGCACCCGCTACCTGTCCGGGGATTATTCCGGCGCCCTCGGCGACCTGCGCAACCTGGTGGACAATTATCCCTACGCCCCCCATCGCGCCCAGGCTTTCTTCCACCTGGCCCGAGTCTACGACGCTCTGGGGCAATACGCCCAGGCCGCCGATGCCTACGGCAACTACTGGTCGCTGCGCCCAGGCCTCATTGACGCCTACCTCTTCGAATGGCAGGCCGATTCCTATGCCGCCGCGGGGAGCTACCAAACCGCCCTGGACACCTACCAATTGGCCCTGGAAGCCCCCAGCTTAAGCAACGGTCTGGGAATCGAGATCAAGGTCGCCGGAATCTACGATACCGCCGGAGATTACGAAACCGCCATCGCCCTCTATGCCAATATCCGGGCCAACACCAACAACGATTACGTCAAAGCGCAGATGAACCTGCGCATGGGGCAGGCCTATCTCAGCCTGGGCCAGCCGGAGGAGGCTTACACCCTCTTCCAGGACTCGGTCGCCAATTATCCCCTCTCCTACGATACTTACATCGGCCTGGTCATCCTGGTCGAGGCGGGAGTCCCGGTCAACGAATTGAGCCGCGGCCTGGTGGATTATTACGCCGGGCAGTACGCCGTCGCCATCGCCGCCTTCGACCGCTACCTGCAAGCCTATCCTGACGACCCCACCGCCCTGTTCTATCGCGGTCTCAGCTTCCTCTCCTTGAGCGAAGCCGAACAAGCCATCATCAGTTGGGACAAGATCATCGAACTGCACCCCCAGGACCGCTTCTGGGATGACGCCCACGACGAGAAAGCCTATGCCCAATGGGCCTATCTGGACGAATACAATCTCGCCACCGACACCCTCCTGAGCTTCGTGGCCCGCGCTCCCGGCCACCCGAGCGCGGCGGAGTACCTCTCCTACGCGGCCCGCATCGCCGAGCGGGGAGGCTATCTCACCCAATCGGCCGAACTCTGGGAACGGGTGGCGAACGAGTATCCCGCCTCCGGGTTGGGCTATCGCTCCCTCTTCCTGAGCGGCATCTCCCGCTATCGCATCGAAGACTACGGCGGAGCGCTGGTCAGTTTCCAATCCTCTATGGAATTCGCTGCCACCAGCGGAGATCAGGCCGCCCTATATCTCTGGATGGGGAAGTGCCACCAGGCTCTGGGGAACGCCGAGGCGGCTCGCCAATCCTGGGACCAGGCCACCGCCGCCGACCCGACCGGATATTACAGCGAGCGCGCTCGCGACCTGCTCCTGGACCGCCCGGCCTTCACGCCGCCCCAAGTCTACGACCTGGCTTTCGACCAGGCCGCCGAACGCGCCGATGCCGAGACCTGGCTGCGGACCACCTTCGCCATCTCCGCCGAGGTTGGTCTCTCCGACCCCGGATCATTGCGCAACGATGTTCGCTTCCAACGCGGCGACGAACTTTGGGCGCTGGGGCAATACGGCGAGGCCCGCACCGAATTCGAAAGCCTGCGCCTATCCGTCCAACACGACCCCGCCGACACTTTCCGCTTGGCGGGATACTTGCACGAACTCGGCCTCTACCGCCCGGCTATCTTCGCGGCTCGCGGGGTTCTCAACCTGGCCGGGATGGACGACGCCGGGACCCTTAGCGCTCCCATTTATTTCAATCACATCCGTTTTGGGATCTATTATGGCGACCTGATTCTCCCCGCGGCCCAGGCGTATGGCCTGCATCCCCTGTTCATCTTCAGCGTGGTGCGCCAGGAAAGCCTCTTTGAGGGCTTCATCACCTCCACCGCCGCAGCCCGCGGCCTGATGCAGATCATCCCCAGCACGGGCCAATCCATCGCCGACCGCTCCGGTTGGCCGCCCAACTACACCAGCGACGACCTCTACCGCCCCCTGGTCAGCGTCACTTTCGGGACCGACTACCTCTCCCGCCAGCACGACACCTTCGACGGCGACCCCTCCGCCGCCCTGGCCGCCTACAACGGCGGCCCCGGCAATTCCAATATCTGGTGGAACCTGGCGGACGGCGACCCCGACCTCTTCCTGGAGATCATCCGCTTCGGCGAGACCCGCCGCTACGTCCGCGGCGTTTACGAGATCTTCGCTATTTACCGCCGGATCTATGACCGGACGCCGTAAGATTCACATTTTTATATCAACACTCAGCTATTTGTGCAAAACGCGAATGGGGAAGCCGGATTTATTCTCAACCCCCAATCCTGTCATTCCGAGGCCGTAGGCCGAGGAATCCCTAGTACCATCACCTTTCAGAACCAAGGAAGGAAATAATCCCCGTGGTTTCAGGGATTCCTCGTCGAGCGGCTGCGCCGCCCTTCTCGGAATGACACAATTTGGAAGTAATTCAATGTGTCTGTATTTCTATTCTCTATCCTCCCTTCACACACAAAAAGCCAGTGAGTGACCTCACTGGCTTTCATAACAAAGTTAACTTCTAGCTGTTATTCGGGGTTCTTCTTCAAAACCGGCAGGCCGTTCTTGGTCTCGCTGACGAAATAACCATCGGGGACCGCGTCCAGAGCGTTTTCTTTCGCTTCTTTGGCGAAATAGTACAAGTTCCGCGTCCCGCCGCTCTTGAGTTCGGTGACCTTTGCATGCAGAACGTAGGTCTTGCCTTTGGAATTGGTATGTGTATAAGCCATGAGTATCTCCTCTTTCTAGTGAGTTGGGTTAGCCGCAATGTTACCTGGGATGTTATCCGTTAAATTGATTGAATTTGTTCCCATTACATTCCCCTATAGTATACCCATCGAATCCAATTTGCGCAATACGAATTTACCCTCAATTACAGGGTAAAAAGTCCTCTCTCTCGTCATTCAATAGGGAAATTATGGGCTGGGCGTAGCCGTCTCTTCTGAGGGGCCGCCGGTCACCAGGAACCAACTGGTGAAGGTGAGCAGCCTGTCGCTGGGGTCGAAGAGCGGCCCCATGCTCACCCCTTGCACCCGGGAATCCACCCCGTAAGTATAAACCGGATAGAACAACGGCAGGGAAGGTAACTCCCGGCTGAAATGCACCTGGAAGCTGCGGTAAAGGCGCTCCCGCTCCCGCAAATCCAGGGTGATGCGGGCCTGCTCCAGATATTCACTGGCACGGCGGTCGTCCCACATAGAATAATTCTGCCCGCCGGTGATCTGGGTCTGGTGCCAGAAGGGATAGGGATCGGGGTCGGGCGTGCGGGAGAGGTCCAGTTCCACCAGGGCGGCTTCATATTGGCGGGTATCCAGGTACTCTTCCACCAACTCCTCATAAGAGGCGACTGCCACCAGATTAACTCTGACGCCGATTTCAGCCCAATCTCTCTTAGCGGCTTCGGCGATGGGTTCCAACGCCGACCCCTCCAGGTAAACCATGTCAAATTCCAGTCGCTGCCCTTCATTAGTGCGCACCCGGCCCCCCTCGGCAGGCACTGTGTATCCGGCGCTCCGCAGCATTTCCTTGGCGGTTTCGGGGTCGTAAGCGTATTGTTCAACTCCATCATAATACGCCCAGGTTCCGGGGAAGATCGGGCTGTGGGCGGCGATAGCCTGTCCTCCCATGTCCTGGTCGATCATCCGCTGGCGGTTGAGACCCAAGAGAAGCGCCTGGCGAACAGTTTTATCCTGGAAGAAGGGCGTTCTGGCATTATCCAGATTCAGGAAGATCAAGCTCAACTGGGGCAGGCGGCCGGTGTGCAAATTGAGGTCCGGTTCCTGCATGGCTTCAGCCAAAACGTCGGGCGTGATGTGACTGATCCCATCAATCTCCCCTTCCCGGTAGGCTTCCAGCGCGCTGGCCGAATCGGGGAAGTAGAGGAACACCACCCGGTCAATGAGGGAACGTCCCTGGTGATAGTCTTCGAAAGCCGCCAGGTCCACACCGGTGATCTGGCCGTCTTCGACCAGCAATTGTTCAAAACGATAAGGGCCGCTGCCCACCGGGGCCAAATTGTAGGGCGCGTCGATGATCTCTTCTGGGGACATATCTCCCAGGAGATGTTCGGGGAGGATGCCAAAGGTCAGATAGTCCAAAAAGGGTGCGAACGGCTCGGAGAGGCGGAACTGCAATGTGAACTCATCAAAGGCCTCCACCTCAATATTCTCCCATAAGGTGCGCCAATCCGCCGGTAGCGGCAGGGCGGGGTCTTTCAATAATTCTAAAGTGAAAAGGAAGTCGTCGGTGGTCACCGGCTCGCCATCGTGCCAAACCGCATTTTGCCGGAGGTAAACATTGTACACCCGCCGGTCCAGCGATACCCCCCAGGTTTCCGCCAGGTCGGGCATGTGCAACCCCCGTGAGTCAGACTGGAACAGGCTGCTGAAAAGCAAGCGGTTCACATCCCGGTCAGCAGGGCTGTAGAAATCCAATACTGGGTTCAGGCGGCTCATGGAACCGATCAACCCCTCGGTATAAATTCCGCCAGGGACCGCCTCAGGCAATTCGTCGGGGCCGACATCAGTTGGGCGGTCTACGAGCAGCAATACCCCAATCGCCCCCAATGCCAGCGCTACGATCAACAACTGCCAACGAAGCCTTTTCATAGGTTTATGGCTCCTTGCAACAAAAAAGAGCGCTCACCCGGCAGGTGAGAGGAGTAGAGAGTCCCACCACCAGAGGCGCTCGCCCTTCGGGGAACGGTTATTTCAGATACCAGACCGTGAGTCCCGCCAGGAAAAAGAACAGGATACTTAGTAGAACGGTCATCCGAAAGAGCGTTTTTTCGATGCCGCGCCGGGCAGTGAATATCCCGCCCGTATCGCCGCCGGTGAGTCCGCCCAGACCAGCGCCTTTGCTCTGCAAAACCACAAAGACGATCAAGGTAATTGAGGTTATAATCAAGCCAATATTGAGTATTGATCCAAAATCCACTGCACAAGCCTCCAAACAATCTATTTGTTGCCTTATCACAGGCAGGCGGATTATACCTTTCATCGCCCGATTCCGTCAACTGGCAAAAGCAACCTTTAGATTAGGGATTTGTGAGTGACGATAAGAAAGCAGAGAATAGATAGTAGAGAATGGAGATTGGAGAATAGAAAATAGATACTTGAGAATCAAGATTTTTCTCCGTAAAGTCTTTGCATTCATACTTCTTAGCGCTACCCTGTCATCCCACAAATAACGATTAACTATTCACCAATATCTAATCTCCACTCACCCCCATGAAAGAACTCCTCATCAACCTCCACATGCACACGCCCTACTCGGACGGGTACGGCTCCCACGGCGAGATCGCCCAGGCAGCCCTGCAAGCCGGGCTGGACGCCGTCATCGTCACCGACCATAACGTGTTGGTCCACGGCCCCCAGGGCTACTACCAGGACGGAGACCGGCGGGTCTTGATGCTCATCGGCGAGGAAGTCCACGACCAGATACGTGAACCCCAGAAAAACCACCTCCTCATTCTGGGCGCAGAGCAGGAGATGGCGACCCTGGCTGGTGACACCCGGCGTCTGCTAGAAAGCGTCCAGCAAGCGGAGGGGTTGGCGTTTTTTGCGCACCCCCTAGACCCTGAAGCCCCCGCCTTCGACCAATCCGACCTCTCCTGGGTAGACTGGGACCTTGATGGGTACACAGGCATCGAACTTTGGAACGCTATGTCGGAGTTCAAATCGCTGCTCAAGAGCAAACTCCACGCCCTCTGGTTCGCCTTCAATCCAAAACGGGTGGCCCGGGGGCCATTCCCAGAAATACTGGCGAGGTGGGATCAACTGCTCTCTGAAGGGCGGCGGGTGGTCGCCATTGGCGGCACGGATGCCCACGCCCTCCCGGTCAGCCTGGGGCCATTGAAGCGTATCATCTTCCCCTACCCTTTCCACTTTTCCACGGTCAACACCCACGCCTTGACCCCCCGTCCGCTCAGCGGCGACCTGGCCGCCGACCGGGGCCTGATCCTCAATGCTCTGCGCCAGGGCCACGTCTTCATCGGCTACGATCTTCCCGCCCCCACCCGCGGCTTCCGCTTCACCGCCCACGACAAGGACGGCGTTCACCTCATGGGCGAGGAGGTCTCCGCCCGGAGCGGCGTCACCCTGCAGATCCGCCTGCCCCAGCGTACCGAATGCATCCTACTCAAAGACGGCCAGCCGGTCAAAACCTGGACCAACCGCGACACCTGCACCCACATCACCAATGAGATCGGCGTTTACAGGGTGGAGGTGTATATCCATTATTTGGGCAAGCGGAGGGGGTGGATATTCAGCAATCCGATTTACGTGCGGGAGTGAGAAGGAGTATATTTCAGTTTTGGGGTGTTTGGCGACCAATTTCGCAGCGACTCAAGTCGCTCCAACGTTTGCAAAGTCGGCCTTCGCCGACTAAAAGAGGTATTAGTCCGCCGAAGGGCGGACTTCGTAGTTGTTGGTGCGACTTCAGTCGCTGTATCATACCAAACTCGCCTCCAAACCGATATGCACCCATTAGAAAAGAACGGTGGGTGGTGGACAGTATTCAATCTATTATGCTAAAATACCTATGCAGATAAAATAACTCTATTATTCGAGGTGAATGATGAACCGCAAATTCTTTGTATCCGTGGCCGTTGTTTTAATATCCATCCTCCTCCTGGCTGGATGCTATACCGCCCCCGCCACCCAACCCCAGACCCAACCAAATGAAGTCGCCACCGCCGTCGCCCTAACCCTCGCCGCCAATTCGACAGGAAACGGCCAGCAGGCCACCACCGCGCCCCAACAGCCCGCCGACACACCTATTCCAATCCAGTCAACCGCCACCTGGACGCCCTCGCCCGCGCCCAACATCGGCACCGTCACCGGCGACGTTTGTTTCCCCAGCGAATACATCCCCGCCATGAACGCCTATTTCCAGGACACGGTTGCCAACACCGCAACCACCCTGCCCATCGCTGAGAACCAGAGTACTTACACCATTGACCTCTCGCCGGGAAACTATACCGCCTACGTCTGGCTGACTGACTTTTCGGCTGGCGGCTCGTACTCTCTCGCGGTGCCCTGCGGCCTGACGGTGAGCTGCACCGACCACACCCTTTTACCCTTCAACGTCACTGCCGGGCAAACCACCCAGGATATTGACCTCTGCGATTGGTACGGCGGCCCCTTCAATGTGCCCTATCCGCCGGGCGTGAATCCCGTTGGCTCGATCACCGGTTCGCTCTCCTTCCCCAGCGAGTACATCCCGCCCCTGAACGTGGTGGCTTTCAGCCTCAACACCGCCTTCTGGTATTACGTCGCCACAGTTGAGAACCAATCCACCTACACCATCTCCAACCTTCCGCCGGGACAATATAACGTCGTCGCTTACACCCAGAGTGACGGTTTCGCCGGAGGCTATTCCCAAATGGTACCCTGCGGGCTGTCGGTCAACTGCACCGACCACAGCCTGATCTCGGTCACCGTCACCGCCAATCAAACCACCACCGGCATTGACCCCGGAGACTGGTACGCCCCCGCGGGGAGCTTTCCGCCGGATCCGACGCCGTAAGTCCCTGGCCAGTGGTTATTAGACAGTGAACAAAGAAAGACGACCCGATGGGTCGTCTTTCTTTGTCTTGACCAACGTGGAAATGCGTCCGTCAACCTTCAATCCTGTGCGGTTTTTAATATCGTATTTAGCGGAACGGTGATACCTCTATCGAAGATCTGATTTACGCGCTCCTTATATCTTTTGGCAGCTCAAGGTCTACGAATTTTCTCTCTTGTATGTATTTCTCGTCTACCTTCTTGATCAAACCTTCACGCAAATTGCGATGGGGGATTTCGTAATAGCGCAAAGCGCTGCCCCGTTCCAGGAATCCGCCCTGGACGCGAACGCTCGCTTCTTCTGCGGGATCCATGGGAATGGTGATCAATTTACCTGGTTCAACAAATTTGTCGTAAATTTTCGCTTGTGCATGGCCTAGATAAAACCCTATTGACGGAGGATCAATCTGGCTGAAGTATTCAGCTTCGCGAGTGGTCACAACCAAAGTGACATTTTGGGATTTTTTTTCCCACTCTTTGAGCGTATCATAACGCCGTTCTTCTTCTTTTAGTCCAAGAAGATCGTTAATTTCTTTACAGGAAAAAGGAAGTACTTTTCCCAAAGGCGCTAAAACATAGCATTTATCAGCCACGTCTATCATCGCGCTTTTCGTGTCGACATGGTCTGCGTCACGAGCCATAGGGCCTTCTTCAATACTGACGTAATTTCCAGTAATTACGCTGATAATTTTTACATTCTTCCCAGTATATTTTTTATCATCCTCTTTGTACAAATCATCTTTGAACTCTTTGACCGCCTTCTCAAGGTCTTCCCCGGTTTGGGGACCTAAAGAAGCTTCGTATTGTGAGTGAGCATACCCCTTTAATATTCGGCAGCGGAATAGAGTGCGCGCTCCGATTGGGTCGCCAATACGTCCATGGGTGACCAATTCTGAAACCCCAGGCAAATTATTGGTAATGATCTTCACTCTCTTGGCATTGAATCTGTCAAATTTAAAATTTGGGTGATTGCATAGTTTTTGGAAAATTGGAAATACCGTAGAGCCAGAATCTAGGACCAGTATGATCTTTAATTTTTTATTCGTGACGATTTCCTCTCGGAGGATATCAACTATCATTTCAGCCAATCTTTCTTTCTCCGGCGCGAAATGAGACCTTCGACGATCAAAAAGAGAGCCATCTGAGAGTTGAACACCCGGCAGGTATTGGGATGAAAAAGCATACTGAGGGGCAATTTGAAGAGTCTGAGCCATCAATTGCTTTTTAAATTCTGACATATCCCTCAATTGCTGTCGTTGCAGGTTATGTATTGTTTTATTTGTATCCCGGAATTCGCGGTATATATTCCTTGTTTTGTATCCAGCGTATATTGCAATTGGCGCTACGATAATTGTCACTATGGCAAATGCGATTTGGATCAGATCAAAATCAATCATTTTAGTCCTCCTCGGAACAAAAATGTTTTTCTTAAGTAATAGTATTTAAATTGGATATAGCCATGGCGATTCTATTACGCAATGAGGAATAGCTATCACAGACAGAATATTTTTTGAATAACCCATTACATAAATTTTGCCGCCATTTAAAATCGTTGGAAAGCCAATGTATAAACATTATAGCAATTATTTTGAATCGAGTCAATTCAATTTGTTAAACTTTCGACCCATTCTGAAAGCTGCACCCAAAAAAAACTCTTCCCAAAATACCACATTTGTTCTATAATTGACCTGTTATGGACTTCAAACTCAACGCCCCTTTCCAGCCGCACGGCGACCAGCCGGAGGCGATTCGTCAATTGCTGGCAGGCATCCGGCGCGGCGAACGCCATCAGGTCCTGCTGGGCGCCACCGGCACCGGAAAGACCTACACCATGGCCAACATCATCCAGGAGACCCAGAAGCCCACCCTGGTCATGGCCCACAACAAAACCCTGGCCGCCCAGCTCTACGCCGAGTTCAAGGACTTCTTCCCCGACAACGCGGTCGAGTATTTCGTCTCCTATTACGACTATTACCAACCGGAGGCCTACGTCCCCCGCCGCGACCTCTTCATCGAGAAAGAGACCGACATCAACGTGGAGATCGAACGCCTACGCCTGGCCGCCACAACTTCCCTCGTCTCCCGCAAGGATGTCATCATCGTGGCTTCAGTTTCCTGTATTTACGGCCTGGGCAGCCCGGAGGCTTACGGAAAAGTCGTCATCAACCTGGAGGTGGACGAGAACGTCCGCCGCAACACCCTGCTGCGCCGTCTGGTGGAGTCTCACTACCAGCGCAACGATATGGACTTGCGCTCAGGCACTTTCAGAGTCCGGGGCGACACCCTGGAGATCATCCCCGCCTACCAGGACCGCTTCGCCTACCGCATCACCTTCTTCGGGGACACGATTGAGAAGATCGTGGAGATCAACGCCCTGACCGGAGAGATGCGGCGCGCTATGGAGACCGTCGCCATCTACCCCGCCAAACACTTCATCACCGAAGATGAGAAGATGGAGCAGGCCATCAAAGACATCGCGGTGGAGTTGGAAGAGCGTATTGAACATTTCAAAACCACCGAGAAACTGCTGGAAGCCCAACGCATCGAGCAGCGCACCCGTTACGACCTGGAGATGATGCGGGAGGTGGGCTATTGCTCCGGCATCGAGAATTACTCCCGCCACATGGACCAACGCCCGGTCGGTTCCCCGCCCTGGACGTTGATGGACTACCTCCCCTCCGACTTCCTGCTGGTCATTGACGAATCCCACATGACCATCCCCCAGGTGCGGGGGATGTACAACGGCGACCGAGCGCGCAAGGAAACCCTGGTCGAGTTCGGATTCCGGCTGCCCTCGGCCCTGGACAACCGCCCCCTGACCTTCAAGGAGTTTGAGGAGCACATGGGCTTCACCGTCTACACCTCCGCCACGCCCGGCCCCTACGAACTGGAACGCGCCGACCAGGTTGTCGAGCAGATCATCCGCCCCACCGGATTGGTTGACCCAGAGGTCGATGTCCGTCCCGTCAAAGGGCAGATCGACGATTTGTTAGGCGAGATAAAAACCCGCACCGAGCGGGGCGAACGGGTTCTAGTGACCACCCTCACCAAGCGCATGTCCGAAGACCTGGCCGACTACTTCCTGGAGATGGGCGTCAAGGTGCATTACCTGCACTCCGAGATTGACACCCTGGAACGGATCGGCATCCTGCGAGACCTGCGCCTGGGCGTATTCGACGTGATCGTCGGCATCAACCTATTGCGCGAGGGTCTGGACCTGCCGGAGGTCTCCCTGGTCGCCATCCTGGACGCCGACAAACCGGGCTTCCTCCGCTCCGAGACAGCCCTCATCCAGACCATCGGGCGCGCCTCCCGCCACCTGCTGGGCAAGGTCATCATGTATGGCGATAAAATAACCGACGCCATGCGCGCCGCCCTCGACGAGACCAACCGACGCCGGGACAAGCAAAATGCCTATAATGAGGAGCACGGGGTCGAGCCGGTCAGCATCATCAAAGCGGTGCGCGACCTGACCGACCAGATGAGCGCTCACGCGATTGCCGAGACGAAAGCGGAATACAAAGTCAAAGGCGCTACTTCTTTGCCCAAGAAAGAGATGCAGCGATTGATCGATGAGTTGGACAAGAACATGAAGGAAGCCGCCCTGAACCTGGAATTCGAGAAGGCCGCCGCCATCCGCGACCACATCTTCGAACTCCGCAGCATCCTGGCGGAGGAGTCCAATCTGCCGCCCTGGGAGAAGATTCGGCTGCTGGCTGGGGATGAGTAGAGGGGTGAGGAACAAGGGGATACAAGTAGATAAGGAATGAGGTAAACACGTATACAGGTACACAGGGAAACAGGGAAATTGAGTTTCATGTATATGTGTGTACCAAAAATCAGGCTCCCAAAACCGCTAAATCAATATTCTTGCATCCTCCGTGTTTCCCTGTATACCTGTACCTGTTTACTTGTGTACCTGTTTCCCTGTATACCTGTTTACTTGTATACCTGTTTCCGTGTTTCCCTGTCTACCCCTCCCCCAAAACATTCACACCACATTCAATCCCTCTTCACACTTTATTCACATCTCTGCGCTATCCTATAGATAAGGAAAAATGATTGTATCCTTGAAACGAACAAGTAAATTGGAGGTACGAACATGAAGAAAACTTTAGTGATAGCAGGTATCGTGGGGATCGTGATCCTGACGTTGGGCACAGTCGGGCTGGCCTATGCTGGCAGCCGGGTCGCCGATATAACCCATTTTATGGGATGGAGTGAAGAAGATCATGGCTCCTATATGATGGGGGACGGCGATGACGGCTTCGATCACCGGCGCGGAGGCGGTATGGGTGAGGGGCGCGATATGGGCGATGGCGTGCTTCACGAATACCTCGTGGCCAGCTTCGCCGGCCAGCTTGGGATCAGTGTCGAAGAACTGGAAGACCTGCTCGAAACAGAGCGCACCTTCCAGGCTGCCGCCAGCTCCCTAGGCTATTCCGAAGAGGAGACCGCCGACATGCTGACGCAGGCCCGCATCGAAGCTCTGGCCCAGGCAGTTGAAGACGGTGTCATCACTCAAGAAGAAGCCGACGAGATGCTGGAAGGCGGTCGTGGATTTGGTCGTCGCGGGGGCGGACGCGGCATGATGGGTGAAGGTGGAGATAAGGGCGTCATGCACGAGTACATGATCGCCGGTCTCGCCGAAGCGCTGGGCCTCGCCCCTGAGGAACTCGAAGAGCGGCATGAGGCTGGCGAAAGCTTCGAAGACATCGCCCTCTCCCTGGGCTTCACCGAGGATGAGCTGCCCGGCCTGTTCGAGGAAGCCCACGCCGAAGCGCTGGCCCTCGCGGTCGCCGATGGCGTCATCACCCAGGAACAAGCCGATGAGATGCTGGAACGCGGCGGATTTGGCTTCGGCGGAGGTCACGGAGGCGGTCATCACGGCGGCTGTGATGACTAGGGCCTAACTTCCTCTGGCAAACACT
>CBDUUP010000036.1:0-18790 GCA_965370435.1 uncultured Anaerolineales bacterium
GGAAACAAACAGTAGCAGGAGAGTAAGGGAGATCTTCTTGATATCCATTTTAAATTCCTTTCCATAATTATATAGTAGTTACGCAGTTGAAGGCACAAAGACACAAAGTTTATGTTTTTCTTCGTGTCTTTGTGCCTTTGTGGTTAAATAGGCTACTCCGCCCCGGCCATGAAAGCGTAGCCCACCGCCCCCGGCCCCATATGGACGCCTACAGCCGGGCTGACCTCGGTGATGATGCTTTCCACCGGGTTAAGGATCTCGATGGCTTTGGCTTCCATTTTCTGAGCCAGTTCCAGAGCGTTGGCGTGCATGGTCGCCAGGTAGACCGGCTTCCGGTCTCCAATTCGGGCGATCATCAGCTCGATCAGCCGGTCTAGAGACTTGCGCAGGGTGCGCACCCGCTCCAGCCCTTCAAAACTGCCGTCCACTACCTCGATGATGGGCTTGAGGTTCATCAGGGAGCCAAAGAACTTTTGCACTCCGCCGATCCGCCCGCCGCGGTGCAGGAACTCTAGGGTGTCTACCGTCAGCAGCAGCCCGGTGTTCTTCAGCGCTTTCTCGGCGATGGATTTGCACTTCTCCAGGGTTGCGCCTTGGGCCGCGGCCCGCGCCGCAGCGATGACCGACCAACCCACGCCCATAGCCCCGGAGAGCGAATCGATGATCTCGATCCGTTTATCCGCCAGCATTTCTCTAGCTTGCAAGGCGGAGGCCAGCGTGCCGGACAGCTTATGGGAACATACGATGGTCAGGATGTCATTGCCTTTCTCCAGGAGGTCGTCATAGATGCGTTTGAAGACTGCCGGAGTGGCCTGGGAGGTGGTGGGCATTTCGTCGGCGGTCTCCAGGCGGGCGTAGAACTCAGTGGGCTGGATGTCTACGCCATCCCGCAGTTCCTCCCCCGACCAGATCAATATAGCCGGGGCGGTGCGGATATCGAATTCTTCCACCAGGTTGGGGGGCAGCTTGGTGGTGCTGTCTATAACTATAGATACCTTGGACATGTCAACTCACTCCTTGTTTGGTACCTTGGCTATGTACCGGTATTGTCAGAGGTAGTATCATTTTACTGGAAATGGAGACCGGAGGCAAGGAGAAAAACTTTGGATAAAGTTATTGGTTTTCTTGTGGATTGGTTTCCTTGATTGCCAGGGCCAATTCATCTTCCAGTTCGTCCAGGCGATGGAGCATTGTTGAAGGGATCGAATGGGCCGGGAATTGCTTTTTCAGGTCGGCGATCATTTTCTGTAGGGCTTCTATCCACTCGGTAGGATTGAGTTCGGGTTCTTTTTCCATTGCGGGTCACAGGTCTCCGTTATCAGGATCATCTTCCCCAAGTATAATGGAGGAACGCGGAAACCGCTGGTATTAGATGGGTAGGGATTTGATTATCCTAATCGTGTTGCTGGATAACCATTTTTCTGCTACTATGATACTGAGAGTTTATTGGCTTGCGCTAAGTTCGTTTTGGGCCGCGCTGAATGATTGAGGATCACAAGGTTTCGCATGAGGCATAGATATCGTTTGTGGATGTACGCGGGCGGTTTGACGGGCGCGGTCGCCGCTTTGGTGGTGTTTGTTAAGTTGTTGTCCATTGAGCGCGAAAAAGCTTATGACCTGGGGGAGATGATCTATTGGGGAACGCCGGTTATCATGATCCTGGGGGCGTTGGTCGGGGTCGGCCTGGTGCGGGGAATTATTTGGGCGCTTCGCAAGAGGCGCAAACCGTTCCTATCGGACATCAGCCACGGGTACGTGGTTTGCCCCCGATGCGATTTCATCCAGGCGGGGAGCCTTGAGAAATGCCAAAAATGTGGGATGGAGTTCACCAAGTAGCCGGTTGAACCATCTGAGTAAGGGGGGCTAGCTGCCGGAAAGTTATCAAAAAACCACATCGAAATGATTTCTTTTGAAAACTGTCAGGTGGTTTGATTGCCAACTCCCGGTTTCCCTACTTTAGGCCCGACGGAACCTAATCGTCAGGATCGGTTTGGTTGTTGTTAGTATCTCCAGAGCCGGGTTGCCCCACGAATATCACGTAGTTGGAACCTTCCATAATTTTAGCCTCAACCATAGCGTTGTGGGCGTCCCGCAGGATGACCTCCCCGTAATTGTAGATTGTGCCGCTGGGGACGATGCCGATGCTGGTGGAGATCTTGAGGCTTTGTCCATCCTGGGTGCGGTAAATCTGCAGCCGCTCTTGGATACGGTCGGCGACCATGGTGGCGTTTTTGGGTGTATCCACGTCCTCCAGTAAGATGGCGAACTCATCTTTGGCGAGGCGGGACAGGGTATCGGTGGGACGCAGGCAGGTCTTGAGCCGTTTGGAGCAGAAGACCAGCAATTCATCGCCAACCTCGCGCCCGTATTTGATGTTTATCTCGGCGAAGTTATCAATGTCCAGCAAGAGGAATGAGAACATGTAGTCTTCTCTACGCTTATCCCTTTCGAGGGAAAAGGCCAGCCGCTTGAGCAGGAAAGAGCGGTTGTGAAGCCCGGTCAGCGAATCGGTGGACACATCGGATAACAGCTTGTTTTTGGCCGGATGGATGCGGGAGATCAATTTACCCAGTTGGGAGACGCTGACCGGTTTCAGCAGCACCAGGTCAGGCTCGTTGAGCAGTTCGCCCACCAATTCTGAATAGCCAGAGATGACGACCACCCGCACGTCCGCCAGCCGGTCGCTGGTTCGGATGTAGTTGAGGACTTTCATCCCTGATACTCCGCCGGGTAAGATGAGGTCCAGCAAGACCAAGTCGGGTTGGGACTCGGCCAATCTATCCAGGGCGTTTTGCCCGTTGGAGATGACCTCCGAGGAGTAGCCGATCAGCTCTAGAATATAGCTGTACAGCGTGGCGGTATCCCGGTCGTCTTCGACTATAATGGCATGTGATGTGGGCAACGGAACCCTCGTTTCCGAGCGTGATTTTACCAGTTCGGTAGTTGTGTGATGGCGCTGGTTCAATTATTCTGCCTAATGATACTATCATCTCTCTTTTCGCGCAACGTTTCAGTTTCGATACGAAAACGCCGCACTAATCAGAAGTCAGTAGACAGTTGTCAGTAGGCAGTAAACAGTAGAGACGACCTGGTGGGTCGTCTCTTTTTTTAAGCATCAAGGATTGAATACGGCAATCCTTTTATCACTCGGATGCGTAACCCTTTCCCATACGAGCCTCCAGTCGGGATTGCCCTATGCTTAAGACCAGGGTCATGATCCAATAGAAAACAGCGGCGACCAGCAAAGCTTCCATCATCCGGGCTTCCAGCCGCCCGCCTCTTTGAGCGTTCCACAGGATCTCGCGGACAAAGCCGGTGGTGGAGACCAGGGACGAGTCTTTGAGCATGGCGATGAACTCGTTTCCGGAGGGCGGGATCACGAAGCGCATCGCCTGAGGCAGCACGATGAGACGCAAGCGCTGCCCGGCGGTCATGCCCAGGGCGGTGGCGGCATCAATTTGGCCTACGTTGATCGACTCGATCCCGGCCCGGAAGATCTCGCTCATATAGGCGCCGTAGTTGACCCCCAGGGCGAGCACGCCGGCAGTATAGCCAGATAAGATTATGCCAAATTGGGGCAGCGCAAGGAAGAAGAAAAAGATCTGCAAATATAAGGGGGTGCCCCGGATCAAGGAGATGTAGAATACGCTGAGGGCGTAGATCGGTGGATTTCGGGATAGCCGCCCCAATGCCGACAGGAGGGCCAAAACCACAGCCAGGGCAATTGAAACTACTGATATTTGGAGGGTTACCTTAACCCCACTGTAGATTTTTGGCGCCCACCTGCGGATGAAGTCATAATCCAAGCCGAGGGATTTCAACGTGAACAACCCTAGATTGATCTCTAGACCGCTGAATAAGAATCCGAGGATTAACAGCATAATCAACCAGGAAAAGGCAACCTTGAGCTTGAAGTTCCGTTGTTCCCGTTGTTTCAATGCCATCATATCTTCCGCGAAGGCGGATACTGTCTCTTGGGTTGTCATAAGTGTTCCTTTGGATGGTTAGAAAAGTGGGAGCGGGGTTTCCCGCTCCCACAGGGGTTGTATTACATATGAAGTGGTTATTTAGTTGGGTCTAGGGTCAGGTCAACCTCGAACCAGAACATAGAGAGATCGCTCAGGATGCCGTCATCGTGGAATCCCTGGATGATGGTGTTCAGCTCTTCCAGCAGGCTGGCGGTGTCCAGTTCGTGGCTCTTGTCAATAGCGACGGCCAGGTTCTCCGAGAAGACCGGGAGGCCGACCTTGACCACGTCCATACCGGCTGCAATGTTGGCATCCACCACGGTCCCGGAAGTCAGGTATATGAAGAATTCCTCGCGGCCTGCGTCAATGGCCTGGGGGCATTCCTGGTCAGATTCCAGCGGGAAGGTGGTGACGTCGGTGGGGATGTCGAAGTAGAAGTTTTCCTCCGGCAGGCCCAGGTCTCCGCCTTCAATCCATGTCTCGTAGGTGGTGGAAATAGCTAAGCAAACTACCTGGCCGTTGATGTCTTCCAGGGTTTCGATAACGGAGCCTGCCTTGGCGGCAAACTGGGCCGGGGTGTAGTAGTAGGGGGTGGAGAACCAGAGGGCTTTCTGGCGGTCTTTGGTGACCGTCATCGAGCCGACGCTGATGTCCCAGTGGCCGCCCCAGGTTCCGGCGGTGATCACTGCCCAATCAGGGGTGGCGAAGCAGGTCTCAACGCCCAGGGCCTCGCCGATCTTGACGGCTACGTCCACGTCGAAACCCACCAGCTCACCGTAGGTCAGTTGGTCGTCTTCGCATTTTGTGTCCTCTTTGCGAACACCTTCGGGGTCCAACATACTTTGGGGCGCATAGTTCGGGTCAGAGGAAACGATCAGGGTGCCGCGTTCCTTGATAAGGGCCAGATAGTCTTCCGCGTCTCCGCTGCCACCGCCACATGCGGTGAGCGCGATCCCCAAGATCAAAGCTAACAGGATATATAAAGTAACTCTTTTCATTTGGTTTCTCCTCCAGGAGATAAATGTAGTTAGTAGATTTTAGTTGTACCGGCTTGGTTGTTAGTACTGAGAAGCACCACCTCCTTGTATTGTGGTTTGGTGATCCTTGAATCATTAATGTAAGGTTAATATTATAGTGAGGTTTTCCATTTCCCGCAAGCTCCTCGGAGAAAGGTAAAATCGACTACAAGTTGTTTGAGACCCTCCCGCAGGGTAGTTATTGAAGAAAATCTGTGTAATTATGCCAATTGAGCCTACGAAATAGACATACCTTAGACAAACTTGCGGGAGGCTGTGAGATTAGATTGTGTTATCCAAGAAGTGGTCGAAATCTATGACCAATTCTATGGAAGTTGGTTATGGCCAGGGAATGGTCACACCGGAGGAATACCCCAATTTGTTTCGGGTGTGGATGATGGCGGAGGATGAACTCCCACAGGTGGTTGGGTCGCTGATGGTGATGGCGGTGTTGGTGACGCTGTAGGGGATCTCGACCACGTACTGCCCGGTGCAGACCTGGGCGACGATGAGGTAATCCTCTGCGAAGGGAGCGGCGTTCCAGGTGACGGTGACGCTGCCTCCGTTGCGTGCGGCCTGGACGTTGGTGGGGGAGTCGACCGATGGATTGGTTGGGACGGTGGTGTACGTGTAAGGCGCGTCCATAGGGTCGCCGTTGGAGGCGACATTGGCGGCGTACACCCAGCAGTTGAAATTGTAGCCTTCGATTCGAATCCAATACCAATTTCCTGCCCAGTCGCGGCCATCCAGGGAAGCAGTTTCTCCCTCATAGAAGACTGTGGCGTGGAAATAAATGGCATCTGGCCCCCAACGGCAGTAGGTGTTGGCTTCAGCGGTGGCGATGAGCGCTTCTGGCGTGAGGGTGGCTGTTGGGGTGGCCGTGAGGGTGATGGTAGCTGTCTCTGTGGGGGGGAGGGTGTCAGTTTCAGTTGGGACCAAGGTTGGCGTGAAGGTGAGGGTGGGCGTGAACGTAGGCGTGAATGTGGCGGTGAAGGTGGGCGTAAAAGTATATGTGGCTGTGGGAGGGAGGGAGGTGGGGCTGGACGTGCGGGTAGGCGTGGGTGTAGAGGTTGACCCACCGGGCAGATTGCAGCCTGTGAGTAGGATAGAGTAGAAAATTAATAGGCCTAAGAGTCTTCGCATGGCAGTTCCAAACAATCTTAATCGGACTAACCGTATATACAATGGGAGTATATTATAACCATATGAAGGGAGAGAGTCAACCGGGTTGGAAAAGCCCCTAAAGTTCTCCAAGACATTTAGGGATTTCCTTACGGATCCATGTTTGCATTATGATTACGCTTCCCTCACCGTAGAATTGGTAACGTATTTCAGTATATTTCATTCGAGAAGTGGGTGTGATCATTTACCAATTCTTTAAAAGTGGGTAGTTCAGGTTTCGCTCCAGTATTAGTGTGTATAGATAAATTTAGTTAAATCGCTGTCCGAACCCCTATTTGTTTATACATTACCCCGTTTTCTTCGCATAGTCATCGAGAAATTTTGTAAATATATTTACAACGAATATTGCAATTAATTTTGCGTTGTCAATAACTTTACAAAAGTGTTCGTAAGCAATAATAATATTGACTTTTCGAACAAATGTGCTATAGTGTGCGGGCTTTGATTTCCCCCGTGGAGCAAAATGCGAACAGAGCGGAAAACTCTCTGCGCTCTCCACGAGGTCACCATAACAATACGAGGAGTGAAAGATGACTAAAAATGTGGAGAGCGGCGCGGCAGTTTCGGAAACTGGGGAGTCTCAAGCGGGGCAGGATGAGAGCATCCAGGTTTCGACCCCTCCGGGCGACGAGCGAACTTCACCCCAAAACGAAGCCCTCTTGGAGAGCTTGGAACAGCGCCTGAACGAACGGGTCGCTCAAGAGGTCGAAAGGCGGTTTCAGTCGGCCAAGGACAAACGCTGGTCGGAGTTGGAGCGGCAGTTCGGCGCGTTGAGCGAGTTCCGGGATGCGATGGCGGCCTCCGGCGCGGAGACCCAACCGGAAGAGAAAAAGCCGGAAGACTGGGTGATCAGCCGAGCGGCGGGCTTCCTGTCCGCCGCGGGGTTGGAGAATGACCCCGCCGTGACCGCCTTGCTGAGGGAGAAAACTTACTCCCCCGACGTGGACGGCTACGTGGAGATGCTGGGAGACCTCACCGAGCTGGTGCTGCATCGTAAGGGGGACGCCGGTGATCCAGTTTCCCCGGCCGGGGTGGCCCAACCGGGAGGCGGCACAGCGCCGCCCCCAGACCTGCGGGTCGAGTACGATCTGCGGCTGAAGGCCATCCGTCCCGGAGACGTGAGCGCGCTCATGACGCTGAAACGCGAGTTCCGCAAGAAAGGGCTGGACGTTTATTGATCGGAACGGTCGTAGGGGCGCACAGACGTGCGCCCAGGATGAAGGCATTCTGCCCCGGATGGACTCGGTCCATCACTACGACCCCACACAAGAACTGGGAGGTTCTTTAAATGGCAATATTTGACCAACCAAAAACCACTTACAGCGACACGACCCCGCATTCGCGGGTGATCTCCGATGTCGTGCAGATCATTGACCCCCGGGACACGCCCCTCATCGGGCGGCTGGGGCTGGACAGCGCCCGTGAGCAGTTCAAGATCAAGCTCAACGGCTACAAGGTTGAGCTGCTGGAAGACGAACTGGACCCGCTGGAGACCACCGCCAACAACGGCGGCACCATCGCCACCAATGACACCAACTTCACCGTGGCCGACGCTTCCATCTTCCAGGACGGGCACGTGGTCCTGATCGACTCGGAGTACATGGTGATCAAGAGCGTGGACACGTCCGCTGACACCGTGGTCGTTTACTCTCGTTCCTACGGCGGCGCCAACGCCACCCACGTTGCAACCGCTTCCATCGAGATCGTCGGCATGGCCCGGCTGGAAGGCGACGACGCTGACTACGGTCCCATCCTGGACATCACCGCGCCCTACAACTACACCAGCATCTTCCAGAAGGCCATCCAGGTCTCTGGGACCCAGCAGGTGATCTCGCAGTACGGCATCGAGGACGAGTTCGAGTACCAGGCCAACAAGGCGGTTCCCCACCTGCTGCGGCTGGTGGAACGGGCCGCTTTCCACGGCGTCCGCGCCGCGGGCAGCGCTTCCTCGCCCCGTTCTATGGGCGGTTTGGGCACCTTCATCACTGACAACACCGTGGCCGCCGGAGGCGGCATCGCCAAGTCGGACGTGGACAACCTGATGGAGGCCATCATCCTGGACGGCGGTCAGCCGGACCTGCTGGTGATGAACCCCCGGGTAGCCAACGACCTGCGCGGCCTGCTGGACACTTCCAGCTTGCTGCGGGTGACTCAGCACGAGGGCCAGCTTGGCGCTGACCCCATCGAGCGAGTCATGACCCAATACGGCGAACTGGAACTGATGATGAACCGCTGGTGTCCCACTGACACCGCCTTCGTTCTGGACTCCCGCAAGGTCGGTTTCTACAACCTGCGCGAATTCCAGACCTACGAACTGGCCCGCACCGGCGACAGCTTGAAGGGCGAGGTAGTGGGTGAGTTCTCATTGCTGGTGGCCAACGACAAGGCCCACGGCAAGATCACCGGATTGACTTCGTAACAAATTGGCGCGTAGGGGCGCAGCACTGCTGCGCCCCTACCGAAGGAACCGACGAATGGAAAAGATCGTGATCGGCATTCCGAGTTATGGGGCGCAGTCCCCGGCGTGGTGGAGCAGGCTGGTATTACTGGTGGGAACCCTCCCGAAGCAGGGTGTGGATTTCCGCGGGTTGACCTGCACCTCCTCCATGCTGACGGACAAGAACCGCAACATGATCGTGGAGAGCTTTCTGCGCACCGACGCGGACTGGCTTTTCTGGCTGGATGCCGACACGGTGCCGCCAGTGGGGGGCATCCGGCGGCTGCTGGACACGGGAAAGAGTCTAGTTTCCGGGTTGTATTACCTGCGGAGCAAGCCCTTCACCCCGGTCGCTTACCTTCGCCAATCTGATAACCGCTACCGGCCGCTCTCGGAATGGGAGCGTGGGGAGATCGTCCCGGTGGACGCGGCAGGGATGGGGTGCTGCCTGGTTCACCGCAGTGTGTACGAAGAGATCAAGAACAAATATGAGGTTCTTCAGCGACACACCGGCGGACTAACTGCCGTCCACCGGGATGACATCTTGGGGCGGGTTCCAGAGTCGCCCACCCGAAAGCAGCGGAAGAGGGATGGGCAGGTTTTGAACGGGGTGCTGCAAGAGCGGCTGGTTCCCCCCACCGCCGAGGTCCCTTTCCCCTTCTTTGTGCTGGAACACAACCGCACCGAAGATCTTTGGTTCTACGAGATCGCGGCCCGGGTGGGGTGCAAGGCCTGGGTGGACACCAGCGTGGAGTGCGGCCATGTGGGGGAGCGCGAAGTGAACGGGGAGGCTTACCGCCGGGAGAACGATCCCTACGTGAAGTTGATTGACCATCAGGTGGAACTGGCGGCGGGCAGCGAAACGGTCTCCGAGCGCGTGATACTACCTGCTTAGCAGAATTAACCACTAAGACACAAAGATTCAAAGTTTTATGCTTTTCTTAGTGTCTTCGTGACTTCGTGGTAAGGAAATTATTTACGAATGTCAGAACTCAAAGTGTTGGAGATAGGCCCCGGTCCCAAACCGGGCGCCGCGTTCCTCTGGCCGGAGGCCGATATTGTCACCCTGGACGCCGACCCCCAATGGGGAGCCGATCACATCAGCGACTGCCGCCAGATACCGGAGGAATTGCAGGGGCAATTCGATCACCTCCTGGCCTCCCACGTGTTGGAGCACGTGCCCTGGTTTGCGGCGACGCCAACGGTCGAACATTGGTCGGAATGCCTGAAACCGGGCGGCGCGCTGCACATCGTTGTACCCTCCTTGGAATGGGCGGCGCGGCAGATACTTTCCGAGAAACCCTCTCCAGCAGCGCTTCCCCACCTCTACGCCGGGCAAGACACCCCCTGGAACGTGCATCTGGGCGGATTCACCATGCGCCTGCTCCGCGCCATTTTCGAGAAGGCGGGACTGCAAGTCAAGCGTGCTCGCACCGGGCCTTATAAGGTGATGGTTCTGGGGAAGGCGTATGAGGCGGAGCAGCATTATGTGATGGGAAGGAGGAAGGATGAGGGATGAAGGGCCTGTCCTGAGTTTACCTAAAGATTAATAAAAGATAGGGTGATGAGGGATTGGGTGATTGGAGCGGGATTTGGGTGTGAGGGGAGAATGATAATGGTAGATGGGGTAACACTGGCGGCGGCGCTACCCCTGATCACCCAATCCCTGGTTGCCTTATCAGAGGGCATAACTACGAAAATTGGCGGCGCGTAGCTGCGCCAGATGGATTGGAACTTTAATAGATTAGGTCGAATGGAGGTCGGGATTTTCTTTATCCTCCGCCCAGGTGGAGGGATTGGTCAGGATGTAATCCCGAATATCAGCCCATTCCCGTTCGTCCCGGATGACCCGATCGTAATAATTTCGCTGCCAGACGGGGTTGCCGGGCGTGCCCCGCATTTGGTTGATGCGTTTGGTGGCGGCTGATTTGAATCCAGCCATGATCGAACCCAATGACCCCGGTTTCCTCCGTAGGGGCGGACTGCTGTCCGCCCCTATGTTCGCCCCGATGTCCGCTCCGGTGTCCGCCCCGGACGTACTGGATGAGAGATCGGCCGTGGGCGCACGTCGGTGCGCCCCTACGACGGTGGTGTTTTTGTTTTGCGTCTCGCGAATGACGACGATGGCGTGAAAATGATTGGGCATGACGACGAATTCACCCAATTTGACATTGGGGCGGATGGCTTCGGTTCGAGACCATTCATCCTGCACGATCTCGCCAACCGCATTCAGCACCATTTCCCCATCCACAATCACCCCGAACAGGGGAACGCGCTGCCAGGAACAAACGGTGACGAAATACGCCCCAGCCTGGGTGTAATCATACCCCTTCCAGCGTATGGATTTGCGGTTGTGTTTGGGCTTGGTCATCCTTCGTCTGTGGGTGGAGGGTTTGTTGGAGGCGGCGGTGGAATTGTCTTGGTCGGCGGTTTCTGCGTTTTAGTTGGCGGAACGGGTGTCCAAGTAGGTGGAGGTGGATAGGTATTTGTCGGAGTTTCGGTTGTTGTGGGTGTGGGCGTATCCGTATCGGTCGGGGTGGGCGAGTCCGTCTCGGTGGGTGTTGACGTGTCCATCAACGTGGCTGAAGGTGTGGCGGTGGATTCGTCAATGTCCGTCGGGACAGGCGAATCGGAGGGCGTGGCGGACGGCGTGAGCGTCGGCGTGGGCGGCGTGGACAGCGTGTCTACGGCCAGATACCCAAGCATGAGCAAGGCCAGAATGATAAGCAGAGGAATTATGAACCGTTTCATAACATATTCTCCCCGGAGGGATCTGGTGGGTGCGATGTTTGATTATACATCATCGCCCGATCCTCACCCCAGATTACCCCATACCAATTCCGTAGGGGCGGACCGATGTCCGCCCCCGGCGGGTTGGATGAATGCACGACCGTGGGCGCACGTCTGTGCGCCCCTACAGGCTGACTCCAATCCTTAATCACCTAACACTTATCACCAGTCACTAATTACCTAATCACCTTATAACCTGATAACTATTCACCATTCACTAATCACCATTCACGAGGTAACAAATGTCATACACACTAAACGATATACTGCAAAATATATACGAAGCTCTGGGCCAACTTACCGTCACCACGGCTACGGGCGGCGCCGCTACCAACGCGGTGGACAGCAGGCAGGTTGGTCAGCACAAGGACGAGGCCTGGAAAGACGGAGCATTGTTCGTCATCGCCGCGGATGGCGCAGCGCCGGAGGGCGAGTTCAAGCGTATAGGCGGCTACACGGATAGCTCCGGGACTTTCATCCTGGAGTCGGCCTTGACCTCCGCGATAGCGTCGGGGGATACTTTTGGCTTCGCTTCGGACCAATATCCCCTGTTCACCATGATCGAGCTGGCCAACGCCGGGCTGCGCGCGCTGGGTGACATCGCCCTGGTAGACACGGCCACCCTGGACACCGCCAGCGGTACAACCGAGTACGCCGCTTCGGTGGCCTGGAAACGAGGCCGCCCGCTGATGATTGATCTTCAAGGGCGCACCGGCGCGGCGGGGGATAATCGCTGGCGGCGGATCTTCGATTGGGAATTCGTGCCTGCCTCGCCGGGTTCTACCGGGCTGATCATCTTCAAACACGAGCTTCCCGCCGGGCGTGACCTGCGGGTCTGGTATCTGGGTTCCCATCCCCGTCTGAATGCCTATGACGATGTGATCTCCGAGACCATCGCGCCGGAGTTGGCCGTGGCGGCGGGTGTGGAGCGAGCGCTTCGCTGGGCGAATTCCCGTCTGGGCGGGGGCGATCCCTTCATGATGCAGCGTTGGAACGATGCCAAGATTGAATTGGCCCGGGCCAAGGCCGAATTTCCCATCTGGCGGCCTCGCCGGGTCAACCGGCTGATGAAGATCGTGGAGGGAAGCTGATGTCCATTCGAGCCTATCCAGGAGCGAAGAATCCCACCCACGAGATCAGCCTCACCGATGGAGTGGAGACCTGGGGCTTGCGTTTGGATGGCGGGCCGCGGGCCATCCAGGAGATACCCCTCACCCCCTCAACCCTGCGTATCTCGGGCGGAGACTCCAAGTTTGGGGATTGGGAGCCGGGCATGGCCCAAATCGAGCAGCGCACCTGGGAGGGAGGGCGCGGTCTGGAGGACTTCGCCGACGACCCCACCCGCTTTTACGATTCGATGAATGCCTGGACGATGACACCGGGCCGCATTATGCCTGCTCCCCAATGGCGGTTCGCTCAAGGACTGCGGGACGCGGATGGTTATCTGCCCGGGAATATTGGCTGGGTGGCGCTATCGGGGGACCGCCAGTACATGGCCCGCAGCTTCACCGCCGACCCGCTAAACGGTGTTTCTTATGTGGCGGATAAAGCCTACCTCTGGGTGCGCCGGGTCGGTTCTCCGGGAGGGAGCCTGGTGGTCGAGTTGTGGACGGATGCTGGCGACTTGCCGGATGGCATACGAAGGCAGGCAAAGGGACACATAGGGCGGATTGTGAAAGGCCAGGAATACAACGCCCAGGCCAATGGAGACGCCCCCTCGAAAGTTCCCCTGCCGGAAGAATCGGCGGCCATTGCAGAAGTTGACACTCAGGCCATCACCGACGTGGTTTCCGTTTTCCATGGCTTTGATTGGGACCGGCCCGTGACTCTTGATGACGGCACAATCTATTGGCTGGTGGTCTACGACGATGGGACTCCCAACCGCGCCAACCACTGGGAGGTAGGCGTGACCAACAAGGGGGATGGCATTCCCCTGAAATCTACTGATGGGAATATCTGGAGCAGCGCTGATGAGAAAATCCATTTCCGAGTCGTGGATGCTGATCAGCGCCGCAAGTTTAAGATGTTCACCTTCCGGGGCGCGCTGTATTCCATTGAACAGCCGGAGGGGAGGGGCAAATCAAGGTTGTATCTCAACGGCGACCGGGGCGCAGCCGAAAAGTCACCGAAATTTAAAATCCGCACCTTGTATGATTCAGATAAAACTTGGGAAGCCAATGCCTGGAAGGGAGCTTTCATCCGCATTGTGGATGGGAGGGGAGCCGGACAGGCGCGCAGAATAGTCCGCAATACCGCCAATTATTTGGAGGTGACGCCCAACTGGGATATTCCCCTAGCGGGAAACTCCGACTACGTCATTTACGCCACCGACCGGTGGACGGACATCAGCCCCACCTCAGGAGATAAGTTTGACACCCGGGTGACCGGGGTCGCAGTTGCCGATGCGGTGGTCTATTTCGCCCGAGGCATGAACGCCCCGATCCTCAAGATGCGCTTCAACAGCGGCGCCCATGAATTCGCCGACGACACCGAGATGGCCGACCTCTTATACCTGTTCAACAATCCCACCGAAGGCCCTCAACTTTTCCGGGCCAACAGTAACAATGTCACCGTAGCGCGTTCTAAACCCAAAGACTGGGGCTCTGACCTGGCCTTCAAGGCCGAGGTTGACGTGGGCGATGACCATTACGGCATCACCAACCTGGTGGACTATAACGACCAGTTGTGGATCATGAAGGAAGACAGCCTCTGGACGTTGAGCAAGGACCTTCCGGTTAAGTTGAACGTGGGCCTGGAGGCCATGCCGGAAAGCGCTAACGGCGCGGCCGTTGCTGCCCAAGGATTGTTCTTGTATCTGTCCTGGTCGCATTCCTTGCAGCGTCTCTACGGGGGTTCGTTGGACGACGTTGGCCCGTGGCAGGGCGCTGGATTGCCGCGCGGGCGTCAGGGAGTTGTCTCTAGTTTGACGCCGGCCATCTCCTGGCTGATAGCCGGGATTGACGCAGGCGAGGGGACTTCTTCGGTGTTGGTGTGGGATGGGCGCGGCTGGCACGAGATCTTCCGCGCCTGGGAGCCGGGCCAGCGGGTGCGGGGAGTCTTCTGGCAGGCCTGCCCAGGGACTCGCCCCCGGTTGTGGGTGGACGTAGGCGGGGAACTGGTATATCTGGAATTCCCCCACAATACCCTCAATCCCTCCAAGGATCATGGTTTCAAATTCCAACATGAGGCCGTGGTTGAGCTTGCGGCGGTAGATCTGGGCGCGGCCCGGCTACCCAAGTTCATCAAGGAAATGACCCTTATCACCGAACGTCTCAACCGATCCAATGAGGTCCACCTGGAGTACCAGTTGGATAACCAGGTGGGGAGCAATCAATGGGTATCTGCGGAAGCGTTCCACCGCGCCCCCCAGGAAGCGCTGCCCATCAACCAAGGGGACGTGCGCCGTATCCGCCCTCGTTTGCGCTTGCTGACCAGTTGGGTCCGGAGGCCGCCCCTGGTGGTGGCAACCGTCATCGAAGGCTATGCCCGCACGCCTTTGAAGTACCAGTGGAATATGCGCCTCAAGGTTTCTGACCTGCAGAGCAGCGATGGACGTTCCGCCGGTGACTTCGTGGACTGGCTCAAGGGAGCAGCCCAGAGCGCCAGGAAAATTCGGATGAACGCTATCTGGGAGGGTATGGACGATACATTGGTCATCGTTGAGCCGCCCACTTTGCTGCGCCAGTTCACTAACACGCTCTTGAACTGGTGGGGCGGCGTGGTGACGATTTCTTTGAGGGAGGTCTAGGTAGTCTAACTGGTCTGACTGGTCCGACTGATCCGACTAGTTGGACTAGTAAGAATAGTTAGACCAGTTAGACAAAAAAATATGTCAAAAAAACTAAAACCGCCCAAGATCAAAGGCGTGCTGAAACCTTACAAGTACAGGGTTCCGCCGGTCAAGCCTCTTAAGGCCGATCCTGACCGGAACGTTGGAGCCACGGATGAGGAATCGCTCACCGGTTACGTGTTGGGCGAACCGGCCAACCAACCGGAAGAACGCTTCGCCCGAGCCTTGCGGAAGAACCCTCGGGTCAAAAATTTTCAGTTTCAGGTGTCATTTCCGGTGAGCGGTTCGCTCCCTGGAGACCGGCGGATTGATTTTCTGATGGATACCGGGATGCTGTATCCGGTTGACATAGAAGCCACCGCCGCGCACCAGCCGCCGAGTAAAGTTGCCGAAGACCAACTGCGCGAAACCTTGCTCAATCAATTTTTTCAGCTAACGGGCATCCAACCCTTACAACGCCTTCCGGGATTTGTTCTCGAAACCCAGACCGATGCAAATCTCTTAGCAAATGAGATGTTTATGGGGTCGAAGTAGTCTAACTAGTCCGACCAGTTAGACCAGTTTGACCAATGAGACCAGTCAGACCAATTTACCAAAAGGAGTTATTCATGGCAGGATGGACCAATCGAGGCAAGCAAAGGCTTTTGGAGATGTTTTTCCAGGACGCCTACGACGGTGGGGGGGAGCCGACCAACTTTTACGTCGCCCTGGTGACGGAAGCCAAAGCGCCGGACGCCGACTTTAAAACTCTGAGCCAGCTGACCGAGGTCGCCGCGGGCAATGGGTACACCAGCGGCGGTTACCAATTGAGCCGGGATGCCACCGACTTCGACGTGCTGGAAGAGAAAGACGAAGCCGACCGGGCCATTATCCAGATCAAAGATGTGTCCTGGACGGCCTCGGGAGGGGCGATTCCCACCAGCGGGGACGGCCCCCGCTACGCCGTCCTGACCGACGACAACGCCACCGTGGCGGACCGAGAGGTGTTGGCTTTTTGGGACCTGGGCGCTAATCTGTACGTCAACGCGGGCAGCATTTTACAGTTTGAGGATCTTGAACTACAGGTGAAAGAATGATGGCTGCCTGGAAAGATACTGCCGACCTGGAAGAAAACGACCTATCCGACTTTAACGCCACCGGCGGATCAGGGTTGACAGCCCCGGCGGCGGCTGCCAAGAATGGCTCCTATGGCATGGCCGTGGCGATAACCGATACCAATGACCGCTATGGCTTATTCAACACCAATGTGACCAATGAAAAAGTGATGACGGTTGAATTCTGGTTGGATCCCAACAACCTTACTATGGACGAGGATGATGAACTCAAATGCTGCACCAGCGATGGTGAATGGTCGGTGTATCTGGGATACAGCGGCGGAGAGTATTTCCTCTATGCCGAGGCGGACTTAGATTCAGGGACCGTCAGCACAGACCAATATGTCATCCCGGATGAATGGAACCAAGTGCGGCTGGTTTGGGGTGCCTCCACCGGGGCGGGCAATGACGATGGGTTTTTGGTTTTGATGATTGACGGCGAGATACTGGAAGGCTTGAGCGATCTAGATAACGACACCCAGAACAGCGACTTAATCGCCTATGGGTCAAGGGACTCGGACAGCGGTACCTCGGGGACGATTTATTTCGACGACTGCCGCTGGTTGGAAGGAGCGCTGTTGATCCCAGACGCCGTAAAGGGATGTGCCCGAACTAAATACCCAAGCGTAATCTTAGCAGACAGTCTCATCCGGCTGACCGCCAACCGCCGGGATACCCGGCTGGTTGCGCCGATTCGATAAAACAACTTGTAGCAGTGCATCCTTCGGTTGGCTCATCCTTCGACTAGCTCAGGATGCTGCCTACATTGGAACGAGAAAGGAAATCGATATGAGTAATTTGTGGTTGAATGAAAGCCCAATGACGATGATCGAGGGCGAGACCGTGACCTTCAGTGTGACCTGGCTGGGCGCGACCGATGTCAGCAGCCCTGGGGCGACGGTTTATAAAAATGGGGCTGACGTGACCAGCACAGTGATGCCCTCCGGCGCGCACAGTGCCAGCGGAAACGTGCAAGCGCTCAAGCCGATGGCAGCGGGATCGAATGACGGCGGCAATGCTTACGTCGTCGTCGTACAGGCCGCGGTGGATGGCAACACCGAGCGGCGCAAGCTGTTGGTCAAGGTCCTGAAAGCGAGTGAAGAATAATGCCCCGCATCGGTGACGTTTTGGGGAAGTTGGGGCGTGGTCAATCGTTGGCCCCTGGGGAAGTGGATACCCTGCGCCTGGAGATGAATAACGTACAGGCCGCCTCCGCGCTGGTCAAAGGATGGTCCTCGCCCGGCAAGGTGGAACCCTATTTCAACTACCTGGAAGCCCACCAGGCCCATTTTGACTTTATCCCTCTGGAGTGGGGCGGGCTGCGCAGCCCTTCCAGCCAATCCTTGGCTACTGGCGTGGACACGCCTATTGAATGGAGTAGTGTCTTCGGCCAGATGTTGGCCTTCACCTGGGACTCGGCTAACGCAGAGAGAATTAGCCTGGCGGGTCAAAGAGACTACCATGCCTATCTCATCGTTGGCCTGGTTCGTTTCGCCGCTAACGCGACCGGGGTTCGTAAAGTTACCATTCGCTCCCAACCATCGGGGAGTTCAAAGGTTATGCTGAATGTGAACGCCGCCGGAGGCGGACAGGTCACTGCTCTGTCTTATGCCTACATCAGCCGGATTGACAACAACGATACTTACCTTGATGTCCTGGTCACCCAGAACAGCGGCGGGTCTTTAAATCTACTGGAGGCCAGGGTCAACATGGCCCGGATGTATTGATATGTCCAAAGAACTGCGATTTACGGGAAGTTTCCGCTTGGATCTGCTGTTGGATGAACTGCTGGCTGCTTTCCCTGATTGGATTGTAGAGGACGGGGAGGGAAACCGCCAGATTCTTGTCGCCCTCTTTGGAGACCTGGACCGCACCCAGAACGCCGACGACGCCCCAGAAAACGCCATAATCATACGCGTACCCGACGACGCTGGCGAGACCGCCATCGCCGCGGTGATCGCCGCCCATGACTCGCATGGGTCAACCGTCGCAGAGAATACGGCGAGTCAGGTCCGTGCATTAGCTGCTTCGGTTGTAGGCGTGGCGTTGACCAGCTTGACGACCGAACAGGTGCGCGCTGTGGTGGCATTGCTGCTTCTGGATACGGGCGCGTTGGATGAGAACCTAGTAATCAAGCCCTTAGATGAATGGACGGGATATTTTTCTGGTAAGGAGAATGTGGAATGAGAAAACTGCTGTTGGGCCGTCTCCTGGGGCGGGACTATGAACAGGCTGATGGTCTCGATTTCAGCCATTGGCAAGAAGGAATCGCCGGAGCCGACTTGTCGGCTTATGAATTTGTGTTCCAGAAGGCGACCGAGGGGACCGGTTACTTGGACGCCGCCCTGAGAGAGAACTGGAATTGGATCAAGAGCTATCCGAGGCTGGTGAGCGGCCTGTATCACTACCACGCCTCTTACGAAGACCCGGCAGCCCAATCACGGCATTTGAAGGAAACCGTCGAAACCTTCGGACTGAACCCCGATATGGTCGCCTGGGACGTGGAGAAAGCG
>CBDUUP010000037.1:0-18726 GCA_965370435.1 uncultured Anaerolineales bacterium
GCCGTTGGATACATTCCGGGGGGCTTCACCGGGGGCAGGCATACATCTATGACCGGAATAACGGTGGATTGGATAATTGGGGGCAGACCAAGATACTGCAAGCATCCGACGAAGGATATGTTGCCCAGTTGGGCACCTCAGTTGCCATCAGCGGCGATACCGTGGTTGTAGGCGCGTACAACGCTGACTCCGGGGGAAGCAACCGGGGGCAGGCTTACGTCTACGACCGCGATAACGGCGGTGCGGATAACTGGGGGCAGACCAAGATACTGAAAGCCTCGGACCAGGCAGACTTGGATATCTTTGCCTATGTCGATATTGAGGGCGACGTCGTCGTGGTAGGCGCGCCCTACGCTGACTCCGGGGGAACCGACCGGGGACAGGCATACATCTTCACGCGGGACAATGGCGGAACGGATAACTGGGGCGAGAAGGCCATCCTGACTGCCTCCGACCAGGCGGATGATGACCATTTTGGCATCTTAACAATAGGCATTAGCGGCGACACCGTCATCATCGGAGCGTACCATGCCGACTCCGGTGGAACTGATCGGGGACAGTCTTATGTATTCAACATCTCTCCCTCCGTTGGGAACTTCGTGTGGGATGACCTGGACGCCGACGGGGTTCAGGATGGCGGCGAGTTGGGCTTGGGCGGGGTGAGTGTGATCTTGTATGATGCCAATCCACTCGCGCCAGATGACCCCTCCTTCCCCCAATCTTATGCGGTGGTAGCCACGACCGTCACCGCCGGGGATGGCAGCTACGCCTTCAACGATCTCACCCCGGGCACATACTTCTTGTATTTTATGCTACCGTCTGGTTACCTCTTTAGTCCCCAAGACCAGGGCGGAGATGATACCCTGGACAGTGATGCAGACCAATATGGCCTTACTGATTTCTTTAGTCTGATACTTTTGCAAGATGACACCACGCGAGATGTAGGAATGTACCAACTCGCTTCTATTGGTGACTATGTCTGGGAGGATACCGATGAAGACGGCCTGCAGGACGTGGGCGAGACCGGCATGTCCGGCGTCACCGTCGAGTTGTATGAAAATGGGGTCGGTCTGGCGGACACTACCACCACCGCCAGCGATGGCTCTTACAGCTTCACCGGGTTGACACCCGGCGATTATTACGTCAAGTTCTATGAACCGACCGGCGCCAGTTTCAGCCTCCAAGATCAAGGGGGCGATGACGCCCTGGACAGCGACGCCGACACCTCCACCGGGCAAACCGCCGTCACCTTCCTCACCTCCGGGGAGGACGACGACACCTGGGACGCCGGGTTGTATCTCATAAATTATCTCACCAACGGCGGCTTTGAAGACCCTCTAGGCGCGGAATGGACTGAGATCATCTCCGCCAACGGGGACGGGCGCACACCCTTCAACCAGGCCCATGAGGGAAGCTACATGTACCTCTTCCAGGCTGATGGCGGTCTGGAGGTCGTCAAACAAGTTGTCGCTCAAAGCGGAGATGCAGGCGATGAATACACCCTCACCCTCCACTTCGGCGGGAAGGACGTGGACCTGAGCGGGTATCTGGGGGCGCGGCTGACCTTCAAGAACGGCGGCGCCACTGTAGATACGAAGACCTGCATCTTGACCCCGCCCGCCTCCAACTTCTCCTGGACTGAGTTCACCTGCACACTCACCGCCACCGGAGCCTTTGACAGCATCGAAGTCCTCATCGGCATTCAGAACGTGGCCAGCGGCATGGTCGGCGTGGACGCGGCGATCTTGAACAAGACCGGGCCGTAATAAACAGAGTGAACGATTCAAATATTCCACATTTCAACGTTCAACCGATCTCAAAGACCCCAAGGGTTTCCAAAACCCTTGGGGTCTATACATACTAGGTGTGATAGACACTCATCCCGCCGGATTCAACACCCGCCCGATGAACAAGATAGCCCCGGTCTCGACATCCCGAATGAGGAAAATGAAAGGGCGGTCTATCTTGACCTCCATAGGTTCATCCGGCATGGCTGAGGTGCCAGCCATGATGACCGCCGTGGCAGCCGCGGCCTCGGTGCCTTGCTCATCCACGGCCACGAAGGCCTTATGGAGGATCCCGCTGATGAACAGGTCACGAGTCCCGTCCATCCCGGAGAAATCCGCTTCCCCTGGGGAGAAGGGCGCGCCCATCCCCATCGCTCTCAGTGGATCCACCAGGGAGAATCCGGCATCGAAACTGAACTTGGGCATGCTGAGAACCAGCCTTTGGTACTCAATGGCGGTCAATATGGTTTGCAGCCCTACGGCCTCCAAGTTGGATTCAAAATCCTCAAAGTCTCCAGTATCGGGCAGCAGAATCACCATAGACATCTGCCCGCCCTCGTAAGGCAGCTCGACCGCCTGGTATCCTTCCCCCGCCGCGTACCCGAACCACTCGGTCTGGTTCATCATGGGCACGCTGATCTGACTACCATCCAAGAGAGTGAAACTAGCTTCTTCGGTGGCGTCTTCATCGAATTGAGACTGCCAGGAAGCGTTGAAGTATATGGCGTTAGCCAACACCAGCCGGGTCATGGGAGTCAGCGCCCCCGGGGGGATCAGGTCTTTGATCTTCCCCTCGGTCTCCTCGCTGACCCAATCGTTAATCGCCTGGCGGGAATCATCCGGCGCGTTCAGAAAGTCCATCAGACGCAGCCCGGCCCCGTAATTTTCCGCCAGCACATCCAGGAACGCAGGCAGGAATTCATAGCCTTCCTGCCCCCAGATGGAATTGGCGATGTTCAGCCTGAAGTTTCCCTTGGAGTCCTCCTCTCCCGCGGCCTCTTCCCGCCCGGCTAACAGCAAATCCAGGGCGTTGAAGGCTGGGTGCAGTTGGCCTTGGGGCAGGGTGAAGTGCAGGGCTTGGGCTATCTGCGCCTCGGTCTCCCCATCTGCGCCCGCGTAGGTCATCGCCAACGCCAGGGAGATGCTGTAAGGCGAATAGAACAGGTTGCCGTCTTCTTCTTTCAACTGCCGGTATAGCTCCAACGCGAAAGCAGTGTTCCCGGCGACCAATTCCTGCTGATCCCCTTCGATAACTGGCGCGCGGATGCGTTCTTTTTTCGATTGGACGAACTCGCCATGCTGAATATCCGTACTGCCGGTGATCATATTGCAGCCCAGCAGGCCCAGCAGGGCAAAGGCGATTTTTAGGGCTTGGGTGGGTTTTTTCATTTTCGACACTCCAATTTGCTTCCGTTTGACCACTAGACGCTCAAAAGGCCAGCCCAGTTCCAGCGTCCGGTTTGAGAGGCATACGGGCGGTAATAAAAAACCGGGCAGGTTGATTGCCCGGTCTGCTGCTGTGTGTCATGGTGGTTTGCCGTCCCCGCAGCCGTGGTTTGCAGGCTGATCCCTCAAAGCACGAAGTAGAACGTCGCTCCGTGGTCAACCGCGCCCTCGGCCCATACCCGGCCGCCGTGGCGGTGGATGATCCGTTGAACTGTTGCCAGGCCTACCCCTATGCCCTCGAATTCCTCCACCCCGTGCAGGCGTTGGAATACTTCAAATAGTTTGTCCGCATAGGCCATCTCAAACCCGGCTCCATTATCCCGCACGAAGACTGCCGTTTCTCCAGCTTGCTGAATAGTACCGAACTCAATGCGGGCCGCCGAGCTCCTGGAGGTGAACTTCCAGGCGTTGTTGAGCAAGTTCTCAAGCGCGACGCGCATCAAGGTTTGATCCCCGTAAACCGATACTTCCTCCGCAATGTGGAATTCCACCTCCCGGCCGGGATTCATATCTTTCAAAGATCGAGCGATTTCTTCAACCAAACCGCTAAGATTTACCGGAGCGTATTGGATTTCTGTTCTGGAGAGAGTGGAGAGCGTCAATAATCCGTCAATGAGCTGTCCCATCTGCAGGCAAGCCTTGTTGATGCGTTGGAGGAAGGTTTTCCCATCATCTCCCAAGTTTTCTCCGTGCTCATCCAATAACAATTTGCTGTAGCCTTCAATACCTCGCAGGGGAGCGCGCAGGTCGTGAGAGACCGAGTAAGAGAAGGCTTCTAACTCTTGGTTGGCGGCGGCCAGTTGGGCGGTTCGTTGAATGACCCGGAATTCTAAGTCCTCATTCAGTTTATTGATCTCCCGTTGGCGGTCTTTCTCTAGTTGGTCGCGCTGGCGCATGGTGAGGATTATCAAGATTGATAAAGTGGTCGTGTAACCCAGGGCAGGAAATATATTTCTTGTTTCGAGTCCGGTGAAGGAAGGCAGAGAGAGGATGATAAAGAAGTAGATCGCTGAGATGACGGCGATGCCGGATACGGGGAAGAGCAAACTGCTCAAGATGATGGGCATGGAAATCCAGGCCATGTGGGAGATCAGGGTGACGGAACTTTGTTCCGTTTCGGTGAAAATATTTGCGAAGGATGGGTAGGAAAGGAATCCCACCGCCAGGAAGGCGGCTAATTTATAGTATCTGGTTCGGCTCAAGACATACCCTACCACCGCGAGGACCCAAATAGAAATGGGCATCTCCCCCCCGGTCATTTGGTTGAGGGTGACGGCCACCAATACAACCAGGAGCATGGCGGAGATCAGGCGAGCGCTCCGGCGATGGTCACGTCTTTGGATGGAAGCCGCCGGTTGGGTGAGCCAATTCCAGAACGCGCCAGGCCATCCCCGGATGGCAATTTGCTTGCCAGGATTGGGAGTTTGCTTGGAGGTCATCGTAGCGCTTTTCTTATAGAAGATATTTGGGTGACGAAATGATGGTTATATTCAACGGAGGCGATGACGTAGGCATTGCTGGGTCAATATCATTGTACAGCATATTGGGCCAGTTCGCAACTTTCAGATATATTAGGGGTGCATTTCAGCTTGGGGGTGAGTTTTGCGCGCTACAGCGACTAAAGTCGCACCAACAACTACGAAGTCCGCCCTTCGGCGGACTGAAATAGCTTTTAGTCGGCGAAGGCCGACTTTGCAAATGTTCGTGCGACTTTAGTCGCTCAGCGCCCCAAAACTGAAATACACTCATATATTAGCTCTAATTCGACTGATTCAGTATATCAATTTCGTAGCATTGGCACAACCTCCCCATGAATCTTCCCTTCAACTGCTTAACAACAAAGGCCGGTCTTAGACCGGCCATGATCTTTAAATTGATAAATGGTGACTACTAATGCCCCTCCTCTTCAAGGCCATGCACGTGCCCGTGTTCAAGCTCTTCTTCGGTCGCCGTTCGGAGCGCCACCACAGTGACCTTGAAGTGCAGCGTTTTCCCCGCCAGCGGGTGGTTGAAGTCCAGCTTGACGGTGTCCTCGCCCACCGAGTGAACTATGGCCTCCAACAATTCTCCTTCCTGGTTTTGCATATCCAGCCCTACGCCCGGCTCCAGGGGGAAATCGTCGGGGAATTCCTCTTTGGAGACTTCCTGGATGTCATCCGGGTTCACCTCGCCGTAGGCGTCTTCCGGCTTGACGGTCGCTTCTTGGCTGTCGCCGGGAGCCATGCCGTACAGTTCGCGCTCCAGGCCGGGGATGATGTTCTGGTGTCCCTGGAGAAAATAGATGGGTTCCTCCCCTTCAGAGGTGTCCACCACTTCGCCGTCAATGGTCAACGTATAATGCATGGTGACGGCCACGTCGTCGGCGATCTTGTCAGGTTGGTTTTCTGCGCTCATCTTTACCTCGATTCTCGTTTTGAGATTTTGAGGGATTATAGCACACCGGCTAGAAATCGCAGATGAAATTTGATTAAGCGCCCCAACGCGCTTCCCCTCCTCTAAAATCGAGACCGAAGGTCGAGAGTCTCGCCCCTCGCCCTTCCAGGGAGAGGGGGGCGACCAAAGGTCGCAGCCGCCGAAGGCCGGCGGGGTGAGGGTCAACGCGCCGAAGTAACCTGCCGGAACTGAAGCTTATGCAGATTGGCGTACAAGCCGCCTTGCGCCAGCAGTTCTTCGTGCCTGCCGCGCTCGACCACTTTCCCCTTGTCGAGCACATAAATAGCGTCGGCGTGTTCGATGGTGGAGAGCCGGTGGGCGATGGCGATGGTGGTGCGGCCTTTCATCAAGACTTGCAGGGCTTCCTGCACCTGCCGCTCCGACTCGGAGTCCAGCGCCGAGGTGGCTTCGTCCAGAAGCAGGATGGGAGCGTCCTTGAGCAGAGCACGGGCGATGGCGATGCGCTGCCGCTGCCCGCCGGAGAAGGCCGCGCCCCGCTCGCCCACCAGGGTGTCGTACCCTTCGGAACGCTCCATGATGAAATCGTGGGCGTTGGCTGCCTGGGCTGCGGCGATGATCTCCTCTTTTGTCGCTTCCGGCCTGCCATAGCGGATGTTTTCCTCGATGGTGTCGCTGAACAAATAGGCGTCCTGGGGCACGTAGGCGGTCAAGTCCCGAATCTGCGCCAACGGTATCTGATCAAGGGGCTTTCCGCCGATGCTGAGCTGGCCTTCTTGAGCCGGATACAGCCCCAGCAGCAGCTTGATGATAGTGCTCTTCCCGCTCCCGCTAGGCCCTACCAGCGCGGCGACCTGGCCTTGGGCGACGGACAGATTGATCTCCTGCAAGACCGCCACGGCCTTTTGAGGTTCATCTTCCGTCTCCACTGCGGTCTTTTCCCCAGCGCCATTGGCATTATTGGACTCATATCCAAAGCTCACGTTCTGTAGCTCGATCATCGAGTCGGCTTGGCTGGTAGACAGAAGGGCTTGAGAAGCCACAGTTGAGGACCCTTCCGGCTCGGCTGGCCTATCGAGCAGTTCGAACACTCGGTCTGCGCCAGCCAGCGAGCGTTGGAGGCCGGTGTTGAAACTGGTGAGATTGCCGAACAAGAAACTGGCATTATTCTGCAAATGGATGATGGCCCATAAGACGCTCAAAACCAGCGTGCCTCTTGACAGCAGGAATAATCCAAAGATCAGCGAGCCTATATATCTCAACCATCCAATGAGATTATTCAGCGCTTCATAGATCGCTTCTATTCGGGAATGGTCTACGGTCGCCTCGGCAACCTCCTGGTTGGCGTTGGCGTACAGGGCGTGAATGGGTTCCTGGAGGTGGAACATCTTGGTCACCGGCAACCCTTGCAGGAGGTCGGTCAACCGCTCGGTCAGGACGCCGATGGAACTTTGAATGGTCTCGCTCTTTCGTTTTAAGGGTTTGGTGAACGCGGCGCTGGTGATCAAGGTAACTCCCCCCAGGATCAAAGCCACCATGCCCATCCGCCAATCCAGAATGTAGATGGCAGTGATGCTGGCGACGCCCATAAAAATCGCCATCAGGAAAGTTTGCAACTGGTTCCAATAGATCCCTTCTATGGTTTCCAGGTCGTTGGTGGATCGGGAGATCAGGTCCCCGCTGTGCTGTTGGTCTAAATCGCTGATCGAGAGGCTCACCAGGTGGGTGAAGAGGCTCATCCTTAATTTGGTCATGGTCTTCTTGATGTAGATCGCCGCTCCGTAACGGGTGACCTGCAGGATCGGAACGCCGATCAGAAATGTGGCCGCCGCCAGGATCACTGCCCGGATTATGAACTCGCTTTCCCCGCTGAGGGCGGCGTCCAGCACGTCTTTCATCAGGAAGGCCAGGACTATGTTGAAGTTGAAAGCGATGATAGCCGAGAACACAACCGTTGCGCCGAAATAGGGCCAGAACCAGGCCCCCATCAGGGACAACGCTCGAAACAATCCGCCGCGAGTGTTTTTGACTTTAGTCATGGGTTGCCTCCACCTGGCTTTCCAGGCTGTTTTCATGAGGATTCATTTGTTTGAGATAGAGTTGCTTGTATAAACTCTCGGTTTGCATCAACTGCTGGTGAGTCCCTTGCTCTTTGATGGCCCCCTGGTCCATGACCAGGATATTATCGGCTCTCTGGATGGTAGAAAGGCGATGGGCCACCACGAGGGCCGTGCGCCCTACCATCAAACGGTCCAGGGCTTCTTGCACCAGGGCCTCGGATCGAGTATCCAGCGCCGAGGTGGGTTCATCCAGGAGCAGGATGGGGGCGTCTTTCAAGATGGCTCGGGCCAGCGCGATGCGCTGCCGTTCCCCGCCCGACAATTTGCCTCCCCATTCGCCTACCTGGGTGTCATAGCCCTCGGGCCGCTCCATGATGAAATCATGGGCGTTGGCCGCTTTGGCCGCCGCGACGATCTCAACATCCTCAGCGCCGAGGCGTCCGTAGGCGATGTTCTCGGCGATAGTGGCGGGGAAGAGATAAGTATCTTGAGACACCAGCGACACCTGGGTGCGAGCCTCCGCAAGGCCAGACTGGAACAGGTCATTGCCGAACAAGAAGATGCGGCCTTCTTGGGGTTCATAAAAACCGCACAGCAGCTTGAAGACCGTGCTCTTTCCGCTTCCGCTTGGCCCCACCAGGGCGGTGGTCTCGCCGGGGTTGAGGCGGAAGCTCAAGTTATCCAATATCACGGTCTCCCGGTCATAGCCAAAGGAGACCCCCTCAAATACCGCCGGCGCTTGACTTGCAATGATTTCAAACTTGCCTTCGCCGATCCTTTCCCTGGGTTGGTCCATGATCTGGAATAAGCGCTCGCCTGCGGGGGCGGCCTCCCGGATCTGCCTGATCCAACCGAGGAATGTCTCGACCGGCATGAACACCGACCATATCAAAATATTGCAAGCCAGCAAGCTGCCCACGGTGATCTCTCCCTGGTAGGCCAGATAGCCGCCGTACAAGGGGGCAACCAGTTGAGGGATATACCTCAGCGACAGGAACAAGGCGATCAAGAGGGCTGAACGTCTATCAATCTCCAACCCCTCCTTCTCCACCCCCTCGGCCAGGGTTTGATATTTCTTGGCCAGGATCTGCTTCAAATTGAAGGCCTTCACGATATAGGCCCCCCGGATAGCGTCTTGGGAGGCCGCGTTGGCCTGGGACTTATACTCCATCTGCTGTTTGGAATGGGCTTGGATGGGCCTGACGACTTTGTCGAACAACACAGCCGAGATGGGTATCAAGATACAGGTGGCTAACAACAATTTCCAGCTCAGGAACAGCATATAGGTGAACCCGAAGATGAATTCAAGCGGCCGGAAAACGTAATCCGGCAAATTTTTTATGATGTTGGACATTTGATCCGCATCGTTATTCAACCGGGAAACCAGGTCGCCGCTGTGGAGGGAATCAGTATAGGACAAAGGCAAATGCTGTATGCGCCCGGTGATCCCATTCCTCAGGTCGCGCAGGGTGTAAGTATGATAACGAGCAGACGAAATCTTGCTCAGGTAGGTGAAGGTCGAATTCACGACCATAGCGGCCAGGAAAATATACACGTAGCCGGTGAACTGGTCGCTTCGCCCCTCCACCGCCGTATCGGTTAGATTTTTCAGCAAGTACGGCGTTACGAACCGTATCATCGCATCAACAACCGCGCCGAAGATGCTGACCGATAACCAGAATTTGTGGGGTTTCAAGTACTGGAAGAGGCGGAAGAGATCCTTCCAGTTTGCAGTAGATTTTGCGTCCTCCGTTGATTTAGAGGGTTGGGTTTCAGGGGGCATATTGATCCTCGATGTGATGGTTTTGTTTTGCTTATGTCAAGGTGAAAATTTTTAGATTTCTTATCTCATTTTTTTCACCGCAGAGACGCATAGAACGCGGAGAAAACGCAGAGAAAAGCTAAAAATATCTAAAAAACTCTGCGAATCTCCCCTAGCGAAGCGACGCACTCTGCGTCTCTGCGGTAAAATCGTAGATTGGGATGTATGGCAAATCAGTTACCTGACCCCAGTGGAAACGTAGAAGGATATCCACATGGAGAACAGCAGGCCGCTGAGGATGGCGAACACCACCGCCAACATGCACCAATACATCAGGGGGAAAAAGGAGGACTTTCTCTGGTCTTTCACGTCGTTTTCCTTTTTTATTAGGGGGGAGGTTTCAGCCGGTTCGTTTTCCGCCACCGGCCAGGATGCGCCAGGGGGGACGGCAAAACCTCCCGCAGGGTTCGACTACCAATAAAAGAGGGATCAACGGGGTATGGGTTACCTGTAAAGGATCCTCTAAAAACACCTTGCGGGAGGCTGCCAGTCCTTCCGATAATGGCTTTAGGAGTTAAGCGCTTGAACCTTGCGAAGGTTGTTTGGAGTCCAAACAACAATAAACAATTGCCTGCTGAAGGAAAATTCACTCAAATGTTCCCAAAACCTTCGCAAGGTTTTGGATTTTCAATTCGAACTGCGTAACTCCTTGACTTGTAAATGGCTCTCGCGGGTTGAACTTTACGAATTGATGCTGTTGCGATACAGTTTGATGATCTCTTTGACGCTGGCTTCTTGCACGCCGCTTTCGATCACCTTGCGCACGAAATCCGGGGGGATGGTTTCGTCGTTCAGGCGAATGAGGTCTCGGACCGACAATTCGTCCTGGAAGGCGTCCAACATCTCTTTTGCGAATGTGGGGTTGACGCCCTCCTCGGCCAGGCGAGCCGTGTCTCTTACATCCAAGTCTTCCATCCCGGCCTCGCGGAGTTCCTTGATATATGCAGCGGTCGTCCCATGGTTAGCCAGCCGGACGTAATCATCGTAATCCAGGTCTTCCCAACCGGCGGCCTGCACCTCTTGGATGAATTTTACGCTCACGCCGTGGTCGAAGAGGCGGACGATGTCGTCAACCTCTAGGTCATCCAGGCCGAGAGCGGTGATCTCACGGACGTATGTGGCGGTAACACCGTGGTCAAAAAGGCGGACGATCTCATCCATATCCAGATCATCCAGCCCCTCGGCCTTCAATTCCAATAGATACTCGGGGCGCACACCGTGGTCATACATGCGGACGAATTCATCTATTTCCAAGTCTGCCAGCCCGGCCTCCTGCATCCCCCGGACGAATTCGGGGCTTACCCCGTGGTCGCGCATTCGAATGAGTTCATCCAGGTCTAAGTCCTCCAAACCGGCCTCGATCATGTCTCTGACATAGGCGGGGCGCACCCCGTGGCTGCGCAGTCTGGCGAATTCATCCACGTCCAGGTCATCCAATCCGGCCTCGCCCATCTCCTGGATATATCTCGGCTTGACGCCCTGATTGCGCAGTTGGACGTATTCGTCCGCGTCCAGGTCTTCCAGACCGGCGGCTCGTATTTCCTGGATGTATCTGGCGCTCACGCCCTGGTTGCGCAGGCTGAGCAGCTCGTCAATGTCCAGGTCTTCCATGCCTAGTTCGTGCATCTCTTTGATGTAGCGGGGATGAACCCCTTGATTGCGCAGTTTGGTGAAGTCTTCGATCTCCAGGTCTTCCAAACCCATCTCGCGCATTTCCCGGATGAACCGGGGGTCAACGCCTTTGTTGCGCAGGTCAACGAGTTCGTCAACGTCCATGTCTCCCAGACCCGTCTCTCTCATCTCGCGCACGAAGCGGGGGCGGATGTTGTGAATACCCAGTTGGACCAACTCGTCCACCTCCAGGTCTTCTAATCCGGCCTCGCGCATTTCGCTGATATATTTGGGGCTGAGGTTGTGGATGCGCAGTTCGACCAGTTCGCTCACTTCCAGGCCCTCGATGCCCCGCTTGCTCAGTTCCCGGATGTAGCGCGGGTTGACGTTATGGATCATCATTTCGTCGTATTCCCCCTGGCTGAGGTCCTCGTAGCCCAGTTCGGCGTATTCCTCCAGCAAGCTGGGGTCCATATCTTCAAAGGGCGAGAATCCGGGCATCCTGGGAAGGCGAGGGAGGCGGGGGAGGGAGGGAATTGATGGAATTGAGGGAATGCTGGGAATGCTGCCTATACGGCGGCGCCTCCCTCTGCGAGACCGTTTGGCTTTGGATTCGCTCTCCTCCAAAGATTTGAAGAGCAGCTCGGCTTCCTCAGCGTTGATCTTTCCCTGGGCGATCATTTCCAGGATCATCTTGCGTTCTTTTTCCATGTTTGCTTTCTCCTTGATCCTTGCGAAGGTCAGGGCGTGGTCATAGCGATAAAACGGGCGCCAATATTTAGGGGGATAAACCCCGCCGCTCGCTGAACCTTCGCAAGGTATGGCTCACTACCAGTAAGTGTTTTTAGGCCAATTTCTTGGTTTCGGATTTCGGATTGTGGTTGGGATTGAGGATGCTTTGGCCCAACGCTTGCAGCAGCATCGCGCCTTCCTCCGCGGTGATTGCGCCTTGGTCAATCATTTCCATAATCAGCTTGCATTCTTTCTCCATCATGGTTTTCTCCTGTGTTACTTGGTTACCGTTAAGTTCAACTCGTCGTTCTTATTCGCCTAACTGCTTGAGCAGCTTGGCGGCTTCTTTGGCGTCAATCTCGCCTTCGCCCAGTTGATTCAAGATCTCCTGCCGCCGGGCGGTGAGAGATTCCTCGTCCGGTTTGGCTTCCAGCCCCATCTCCTCGATCACCCGGTTGAGCTGGCTGCGCAGCGTCCAGTAGGATTGGCCCAGTTCGCGCTCCATCTCTTTGAGGTTGCCCCGGTTGCGCAGGAAGCTCTCCAGGAAGCTGGAGCTGTCCTCGGCCAGCTTGCAGAAGGGGCAGGGGTCGTAGCGCCCCAGGATGACGGTGTCACAGTTGGTGCAGCTCACTTGGGTGACTTCCATCCGGGAGGTGCAGGTGGGGCATTCTTGAAGGATTTTTTGCATGTACAGCTCCTTTTCGGGGATAATATACCAAATATTTGGTTTTAAGTCAATAGTAACCAATAATATTGGTGATACACCAAAATATTAGGTATTAAGGCAAAAATATATGATTCTGGCTTTAATTTCACCATCCGAAGCGTTTTTAAGGGGAGAAACTCCCTGAATATACCCAATTTTTGTGGGTTTTACAAGTCGAGGCAGTGATACAATAGTATTATTCAGGCTTGTATTAAGATTGCACAGAGAGGAAGAGTTCTATGTTGGTTTCCAAACAAATTGCTGATGTATTGACCGGTGTACGAGTCATTATGTCTATTTACATCGCTTGGCTGGGAATCACTCAAGGAGAAGCCACGCTACCGCTGGCGATCTGGCTGTTGTTCGCTTCTTGGACCAGCGACGCTTTCGATGGCCCTCTGGCTCGCCGCAGTTCCCGGCGGTATCAAACCTGGATTGGGGATCACGACCTAGAGGTGGATATAGGATTCTCTGCCGGTTTGGTTGTCTACATGATGGGCGCCGGTTTAGTGAGCGTTCTCCTCGGAGGGGGATATCTATTATTCTGGGCCGCGTTCTTTTTCTGGTTGGGTGTGCCCCGCTCGATGGGTATGGTGGTGCAGGCGCCCATTTACGGATGGTTCATCTGGGTCGCCATGCGAGATGCCCCCGCGGCCGGTATCTGGTTGTTGGTCTGGATCGCCTCCGTCATCATCCTCACCTGGCCGAAGTTCCCCCGCGAAGTGGTCCCTGAATGGCTGGCCGGGATACGGGCCGTGTTTGAGAGACGCAGCCCACAAGGATAGCCGTGCCATAGAGATAAGCTAAACCTTAAGATTTGGTAAAACTTTCATATTTGTAAAGGGGGAATTGGGTAAATTGTGGTATAAGTACTCCACTTTTAGACCTTTATTGGTGGAGCGCCTCTTGACTACATCGTCGAACTCGTCATCGTTGAATTGGTTTTCACGCCTGCGACCGGTTGGCCGCAGGCTATTTCATTTGCCTGGTCTGCGTGCCTTGAGGCCATTTGCCCGCCAGGTGGCGGCTGTAGCCGAACCCTCTGAATTGCAACTGGGTCGGAACATCCCCAATTGCGACGACCCCGGCGGACAAGAGAATCTCACCGTCCTGACTGCCAACCTGTGGCACGACTGGCCCCAACACCGCCGCCTCCACGATCGCCTCGAAGCTTTCGCCCAACTGGTCGAAAATGAGGACGCCGACATCGTCCTGCTTCAGGAGGTGGCCCGGACGTCGGATCTGCACGCCGACGAATGGTTGGCTGAACGCCTTTGCATGGCCCACGTATACGTCAGGGCTAATGGACACAAAGATGGCATCGGCTTTGAAGAGGGGCTGGCGATTCTCAGCCGCTTCCCCTTGAGCAAGCCTCGCTTGCAGCAATTGGGGTCGAAATCATCGCCCTTCGTGCGGCGGATGGCGCTGGGCGCAGAGGTGGATACCCATCTGGGGAAAGTGGCCGTCTTTTCGACGCACCTGGGAATCATGCCCCGCCGCAATGCCAGCCAGATGGCTCACCTTCGGGCCTGGGTCAAGGGGATCGCCGGGAAACTGCCCGCCCTGATCGGCGGGGACTTCAACGCCCACGAGAACACTTCCCAGATTAAGCTCACCCGGCGTACCTGGTTGGACATTTTCCGGAACATTCATCCGAAAAAGGATGGTACCACTTTTAGATTGCGCCTGCCCGGATTGGGCGCGCTGCACCTGAGATTTGATTATCTTTTCCTCCAGCCCGGCGACCGCCGTTGGGAGACCCTGGAAGCCCGCCATCTGGATGCCCCCGGCGGCCCCCATTCCGACCACCGGGCCGTGATGGCCCGGTTAGCCCCGGTGCGTGTGCGGAAGCGGTAGAAGGTTGAAAGTTGGAAGGTTGAAGGGTAAGGGAAACATTGCAGCGTTTTTGAGGCTCAGGAGGGTTTACTAAGGCCAACACCACCTCGCCAGTCTTGAGAATATCTAATATCCCTCCAGCATCAGATAGATCGGCTAGTTGTTGAGTTTCATCCCCTCCCCATTTATCCAGGTCCCCACCTACCCGTTCGGCGGATGTGCGCCGGGCGGGTTTTTCTTATAATGGGGATAGTGAAAAGTGGGCAGTGTATAGTGGACAGTGAAAAGTGAACGGTGAGTGAATACTTGGCATTCCCCACCCCGTCAATATATCCACTCACTGACAACTGTCTACTGCCCACTGACCACTGCTAAATAATCTAATTCCAACAAAATTCAGTTACTATTGATAAAGGAGTAAAACATGGCAAAGAAAGAAAACATACTGGTAGAAATATCCAAAGGGATGGCTGGGGCGGTCGAGAAGGCGGGAGCGGCCACCGTCACGGTGGAGGCCCGGCGGCGACAATCCGCCAGCGGGGTGGGGTACGCCGATGACCTGGTGCTCACCGCCAACCACGTGGTTGAGCGGGACGAGGACATCACCGTGACGCTGCCCGACGGGACCGTGCTATCCGCCGAGGTGGCCGGGCGCGACCCGGGCAGCGACCTGGCCCTGCTGCGGGTGAGCGAGGGCGGAGTCCCCGTCGCCGCGCCCGCCGGAGAGGAAGCCAGCGTGGGGCAAATCGCCCTGGCATTGGGACGCCCCTCCCGCAACGGCGTGGAGGCCAGCCTGGGCGTGATCAGCGCTGTCGGCGGGCCGGTGCATACCCACGGCGGCGGCGTCTTGGAGCGCCACTTCCGCACTGACGCCATCCCCTACCCCGGCTTCTCCGGCGGCCCCCTGGTGGACGCGGAGGGGGCGGTGATCGGGATCAACACCTCCGGGCTGGCGCATGGGAATTTAGTGACCATCCCGGCCAAGCAGGCCTGGCAGATCGCCGCCGACCTGGCCGAACACGGCAGCATCCGCCGAGGCTACCTGGGGATTCGCTCCCAGGTGGTCGAGATCCCTGAAGAGTCGCAGAAGGCTCTGGGACGCGACCAGGGATACGGTCTGCTGCTGGTGGGCCTCGAAGAGGACGGCCCCGCGGTTGAGGAAGGCCTGATGGTGGGCGACATCCTGGTCGCCATCGCCGGGAACCCGGTCAGCGACTCGGACGAACTGCTCGGTTACTTGACCGGGGAGGTCGTCGGAAAGCCGACCGAAGTCGAGATTCTTCGAGGCGGCAAGCCGCAGACCGTCACCGTAACTGTAGGTGAGCGGGAAATGGATGAACATCAAAACATGCGAAGGCATGCGAGGGGCTTCGTCCACGGGTTCAGCCGAGGCCACCACCGCAGCAAGCGCCGCCGCCGGCGCCGAAAACATCGATGATGCGGTAAAATCCAGAAGGCTAACCAGATATGAAGGAGAACCTGACTTGATCCAAGTTTTGGTGGTCGCCCCCGGCGAGGCTGTGCGGGCAGGGTTGAAAGCCTTGCTCGAAGCGGACCCAGGGCTGGCGGTGGCCGCCTCCGAAGGCGGTTTGATGGACCTGGAGACGCTTCCGCCGGAGACCGACGTTTTGGTCTGCACGGCGGAGGCGGATCCGCGCCCTGACCTGGAGGAGCTGCTCTCTGAAGACCTCGACCCGCCTCCCGCCCTGCTCCTGCTCACCGGCGAGGCGGAGGATTGTCGGGGTCTGGAGAAACTCCCGCTACGGGCCTGGGGGGCGTTGTCCCTGGAGGCCTCCGCCGAGGAATTGGTCGCCGCGGTGCGGGCCTTGCATGAGGGCCTGCTGGTGGGCGACCGGGCGCTGATAGTGCCGCTGCTGAACGGCGACTCGCTTTCTGGGGAGGGGGAAGATGAACTGCTGGATACCCTCATCGAACCGCTCACCCCGCGGGAGACCGAGGTGCTGCAAGCCCTGTCCAAAGGCTTGGCCAACAAACAGATCGCCTACCAACTGGGCATCAGCGCGCACACCGCCAAGTTCCACGTATCTTCGATCTATGCCAAGCTGGGGGCTGCCAACCGCACCGAGGCCGTGCGGATAGGGATTCAGTTGGGACTGGTGACGTTGTAGCCAAGCTGACCTTTGGTTCTAATGACCAGGACGAGGGCGGCAACCGACATGACCACAGATAGCACGGCGATTAGCCCCATGTCTATCGGTTCCATCGTTTCTCCGACGAGCATTCCAGATACGGTGAAGTCGCTCAGCAACGTTGATGAGAAGATGTCAATCGCCAGATGCCAGATGACCCCGGCGACCAGAACGCTTCCGCCGGTTTTGTTATAGATCCAGGTCATGAATATGGAGTTGCCGATCTCCATCACGATCAACGGGACAAAGCCGATAAATCCCATGGCGTACTGCGTGGAGGCGGGATTATAAAACTCCGGCAAGTGCCAAACCGCCCAAACAACGCCGATGATGAAGCTGGTGAGCAACGGCGCCCATTTCCCCAATTTCTCTTGCAGCCTGGGCTGCGCGTAGCCTCGCCAGCCGAAAGGCTCTTCTCCTCCTGCGCCGCCCAGAGGCGAGATCAGGATGAGCATCAGAACGGGTACCATCAACGGTTCAACCTTCCAGATCAGGAAGTTGGGCGCCTCCCCTCCCATCAGCAGGTGGATGCCCAGGGCGGCAAAGACCATCGCCAGCGGGCCAAAGAACGCCACCGCCCACCAAACCACGCCCACCCGCAATTTCACCAGCCGCCGGAACATCTCTTTGACCCCCGCCCAGCCGCTCACGACAGCCACCACGATCAACCCGGCATAGGACGGCCCCGCGGCTTTGAACCCCGTCCCGCCGGTGTACCAGGGATACCAACTGATGATGAAGGTCAGGGCTAAAAAGAGGAGGAACTGATATTTCTTTAGAAATGTTTTCATGAGATTTTCTCCGGTGTAAGTTGGTCAATATCTTGGAGTATTATTTATAGATGATTTCTAATGCAAAGCCGGGTTAGGGTTCATCTCATTTTCTGAAAACTTCTTTCTGAGATGAACCCCATACCCGGCTGTGGGGAAGTGATTTGAGCGGCTTTTGAGATAGGCGTCTATCTAGGGGTGCATCAGGTGGTCACAATTGAAAATGTAGTGGCAAATTGGTAGAATGTCGTGGAAGATGCAGGCGAATAAGAAGAGCAGGACTACACCGATCAGCGCAACGATGATGATCCGATGATATTTTTCAACAGTTACTGCGAGAGCATTCATGGTAAAACCTCCGGGGATTGTATAACTTACTTGAATATTATAGTTAGCCGCTTCAAATAGTTGTTTTACGTAGTTGCAGGATCAGATTCTCTTGTCAAGGCCGCTTCATGCTCGCTGAAGACCTTGCGGCCTTCAGCGAGAGCGAAGCTGCGGGAGCGTTAGCTGCGCCGGATCACACTGACCAGCGAGGCAGCGCCCATCAAGATCAAGACCAGCGGCCAGAACATGTCGATGGCGAACAGGCCGCTCAGACCGAGGATCAGCCAGAAACCAGACCAGACGTAATCCCAGGTGGTGGTCACCGAGTCGGGCTGTAATGAGCTGTAGAAGTTCAATACAGTTCCATACAACCCGCCCCCAATGAATACCCAGCTCCAGGCGTCAGCGTTGCCAATCTGGGGGACGAGGCCCATGCTGTCCGCCGCAAAGACCAGGCCGGCCCAAATAAGCGCTCCGGCCCAATACAGAGCTTCAGCTTTTGCGCGTTTCGCAGTTTTGCTAAACATAGTTTCAGTAGACATTTTGTTTCTCCTTTTATGTAGTTCTTCTAGTTAGTTTTCCTGGGTTTCTTTGATCTCCTTGACGGAAATCAGTTTCAGGTTCATATTTCTAATCTTGAGCAGCACGCTGTGCAGGGCGGTTTGATCGGGGAGCGAGCCAGAGAGGGTGGTTGTGCCGTCATCCTCGCGGGTGAGGGTCAAACCATCTAGCTGCTCACTCCACCGGTCTTGAAGATGCCCCTGGAGGCGAATCTCATAAAGGTCCAGTTTGCGTTGTGCATCTTTCGGTTCATTGCTTTCGCTCATTCTGTTCTCTCATGTTTATGGATAAGGTTTGTTTTATGTTTCTTGACCCCAGTATACAAACTAACTTGGTGAGTTGTCATCACCACATTTGGTGATTGACTTGGTGATTTCTTGGAGGGGATAGATGAGGGGAATTAATAAAAAAACGCCCTGTCAGACGATCCTGACAGGGCGATATGAAGATTTCTCAGCTAGATCAGGGGTGCATTTCAGTTTGGGGGTTTGGCGACCAATGTCGCAGTGACTAAAGTCACACAAACG
>CBDUUP010000038.1:0-18616 GCA_965370435.1 uncultured Anaerolineales bacterium
CCTCCTCCTCCAAATCTTCTTCATCCATTACAGGAAATTCCATTGATTTTCCATCTATCACTAGCCGTTGGAAAAGTTCGTTGATATCTGGATGAGAAATTTCGAGTGTTGAAGATTTTGTTGGTTTAAAAAACAACAAACGGTTTCTGCCACTTAAATCTTGCAGACGATCTTTCCAGGATTCTATTCTTTTAATTACTATCGTTCGGATTTCTTCAGGAATATTATTTGCTGCTTTCGCTTCCATAACTGTGCTCCAATTTTTGCTGCCAATTCCTCACATTTCAGATCGTAAGATCATTTAGAAAAACAAATTTCTATCTGACATTGAGACCCTTTCTTATTCCTCCCCCACAGGCGGCGCAGCAGGCCCATAATCCAGCACCTCCCGGGTCTGGGAGCCGCTGACCGGTACGCCGACGATGCCTTTCTCCTCCAGGTAGTCTATCAGCCGAGCGGCGCGAGTGTAGCCGATGCGCAGGCGGCGCTGGAGCATCGAAATTGAAGCCCGTCCCTGCCGCCGCACCAGGTCTACCGCCTCGTCGTAGATGGGGTCTTTGTTCTTCTCCTCCTCCATCTCCTCCCAGATAGGCATCTGCTTGAGGGGCAGGTTGGGCAGGGGCGCGTCGGGGGGAAGTTCGGTCGCCCGGTATTGCGCACGCACCGCGGCGGAGGCATAGGGCCGCCAGTGCTGCACCAGGCGTATGATCTCGTGGTCGGAGACGAAGACTCCCTGCATGCGCACCGGCGCGGGCGCGTCGGGGGCCTGGAAGAGCATGTCCCCCCGGCCCAGCAGACGCTCGGCCCCCGGCTGGTCAATGATGACCCGGCTGTCCACGCTGGAGGCCACCGCAAAAGCGATCCGGGCCGGAAGATTGGCCTTGATGAGGCCGGTCACCACGTCCACCGAGGGCCGCTGGGTGGAGATGACCATGTGGATGCCGGTGGCCCGGGCCAATTGGGCCATGCGGGTGATCAATCGCTCGGTCTCGTCGGGGGCTATCATCATCAGGTCGGCCAATTCGTCCACCACCACCACCAGATAGAACATTTCCTTCTCGCCCTGCTCCAGCATGCGCCGGTTGTACTCGCTGATGTTGCGCACCCCGTTCTGGGCGAACTTGTGGTAGCGCTGGTCCATCTCCCGCGTCACCCATTGCAGGGCGCTCACCACCCGCTCCAAATCAACCACCACCGGGGAGAGCAGGTGGGGGATGCCGTTATAGCCGGTCAGTTCGACCCGCTTGGGGTCGATCATCACCAACCGTAGTTGGTCGGGGGTGTTGTGCAGCAGCAGACAAGTGATGATGGCGTTGACTGACACCGACTTGCCCGATCCGGTCGCCCCGGCGATCATCATATGGGGCATAGCGGCCAGGTCGGCGGCCACGGCGTGCCCGGCCACATCCTGCCCCAGGGCGAAGCGCAGCGGGGACTTCATCCGCTGGAAGGCCTCGCTCTCCACTACGTCGCGCAGGGCCACCATGGAAATCTCCTCGTTGGGCACTTCAATGCCCACGAAGCCCTTACCGGGCACGGGGGCCTGGATGCGGATGCGCTGGGCGGCCAGAGCCAGGGCCAGGTCATCGGCCAGGGCGGCGATCTTGCCCACCCGCACGCGGGTCCGCCCCCGGTTGGTCTCGATGAAGGCCGGCTCCACGCCGAACTGGGTGATGGTCGGGCCGCGGTTGATCTCCACCACTGTGGCTGGCGCGCCGAAGGAAGCCAGGGTCTCTTCGATGAGTTGGGCGCGATTGCGGTCGAGGTCGTCGTCGAAAGTCACCTCAGCCCCAGCGTCCAGGATTTCACTCACCACCGGAAGGACGTACTCCCTGGTTTGCTCCTCGAAATTGGGCGGGGCCGTAGGGATTCCGGCGGTCACTCTCACGCCGGGAGGGGCCGCGGTTTGGGGAGGCGTCTCTGGCTCGGTGAGGATAGGGGTGAAAGGCTTTTGGGGGATGGTAGGGGCTGGGGCGCGGGCCGCTCGACGAGCACGGCGTTCGTCCCACCAGTCCTGGATGCGCAAGACCAGCGGCGGCATCCAGCGGAACAACTCCGGCACGGATACGTCCAGGGTGAGGGCCAGCCCGATCAACAGCCAGGCCAGCAGGGCGATAGCAGCCCCCAGCCAACCCAGAGCGCCCCGAAAGAATTCCATGAAGAAAGCGCCCAGGTAGCCGCCGCCCCCGCCTTCCGCGGCCAGGGCGAAAGAGGCCTCCCGGGTTTCAGGAAAAGCGATGAATTGCAGCCAGGCCTGGAAGTTGACGAAGATCAGAATAATGCCGGTGATGCGTTCCAGGGATAGCTGCGGCACCCGCTCGATGTTGCGCACCACCAGCCATGCGCCCAGCCCGATCAAGCCCAGAGGCAGGATGAACTGCCCCCAACCCACCGACCTCCCCAGGAAGCCAACCCACCATCCCATCAAGCTCCCGTTGCTGGGCGAGAGCAAGCTCAACAGGGACAGCAGCCCAACCCCGGCCAGCGCTATCCCCACAATGTCCAGCTTGCGGTCCAGCGACATGCCGGTGGGGATAGGGCGAGGGGTGGGTTTGGCCTTGCGGGTGCGCTTGGCGGGGGTGGATTTCGTCGAACGCTTGCCGCGAGCCGTGGTCTTCTTGGTGGAGGCGGGTTTGCTCTTGCCCCTGGACGCCGCCTTCTTGCGAGTGGATTTTTTGGTCGTCTTTCGAGCAGCCACAGAATATTCCTTGTTTCCACCACGAAGACACAAAGGCACAAAGAAAAACCTAAACTTTGTGTCTTGGTGACTTTGTGGTTAATAATAAAGTTGATTATAGCACGTATGGTCTGTTAGAGTTGGTGTACAATTGGAGTAAATCAATTCAATCTAAAGGAAAAATCCTTGTTCGAAATCATCTTCCTGGGCACCTCGGCCTCCGCCCCCTCGGTGCGGCGGGGGTTGTCGGCCCAGGTCATCAAGCACAACGAATACCGCTTCCTGGTGGACTGTGGAGAGGGCACCCAACGCCAGATATTACGTTCCGGACTGGGTTTCAGGCGCATGAACCGCATCCTGCTCACCCACGGCCACCTGGATCACATCCTGGGGCTGGCCGGGCTGCTCTCCACCTTCTCCCGCTGGGAGACCATTGACGAATTGGAGATCATGGGCGGCGGATGGGCATTGGAGCGCGTCCACGACCTGCTGTATGGGGTGGTGCTGCGCGGCAACCGCCCGCCTATGAAGATCAACCTGACCGAGATCAAGCCGGGGGTGATCTTTGAGGCCAAAGATTTCACCATCACCGCGTTTTCTGTGTCCCACCGCGGCCCGGGCTGTCTGGGCTATCTCTTTGAAGAGAAATCTCGCCGGCCCTTCCTGGTCGAAAAAGCCGAGGCGTTGGGTGTGCCGTTCGGCCCTCTGCGGGGGAAGCTGGTCAAGGGTGAAACAGTGACCCTTGAGGATGGCAGCCAGGTGACTCCGGAAGATATTCTCGGCCCCGAAATGCCCGGCACCCGCCTGGTCCACGTGGGCGACACCGGACGAGTCGACAACCTGGTCGAGGCCTGCCGGGACGCCGACACGCTGGTCATCGAGGCCACCTACACAAATGAAGAGGCCGACATGGCCCGGCAGTTCGCCCACCTGACAGCGCGCCAGGCCGCCGAGTTAGCCGTCGAAGCCGGAATCCATCAACTCATCCTCACCCACATCTCCCGCCGCTACCGCGAGCGGGACGTGCTGGCCGAGGCCCGGGCCATTTTCCCCAACACCCGCGTGGCCCGCGATTTCGACGTCTATCAGGTCCGGCGCGGGGAGTGTGTGAAGGTGGAGAAGTAGATAGAGAGAATGCGGATGCGAGGGAACAACGGCGTATATGTGTCTGACTTGCCATAATTATGTTCGAATATTACACGGATATGTGAAAGCAATGTAAAATATGGCAAGTGTCCTATCAGAAAAAATGCAGTGAACGTTTGAGAGCAATGAGAATTCGATGAGTTACAAATTATTTTTGGACGACTGTCTCGAGTGGGCCGAGAAACAACCGGACCACATCATCCATGCTATTGTGACGGATCCTCCGTTTGGGCATCGGGAATATAGCGCCGTGGAGCAGCGCAAGTTGAGAGCTGGCCGAGGAGGTGTTTGGAGAATTCCACCCTCGTTTGATGGCAGCAAACGTCGCCCCTTGCCTCGATTCACAATTTTATCTGAAGATGACATAAAAGAAATGCGAACATTTTTCTTGAGGTGGGGCCAACAAATGTATAGGATACTCATGCCCGGCGGCCACATTTTCATAGCTGCCAATCCGTTGTTATCTCAATACGTATGGATGCCATTGATAGAAGCTGGTTTTGAGAAAAGGGGCGAAATTGTAAGGCTGGTCAAAACATTCAGAGGCGGAGACCGCCCAAAAAATGCACACCAAGAATTCCCCGATGTCTGCACCATGCCCCGAGCCAATTGGGAACCGTGGGGGTTGTTCCGAAAACCAATTGAAGGACGGGTAGCCGATAATCTGAGGAAATGGAAAACTGGAGCATTACGCAGATTATCAAACGAAACGCCTTTTCTGGACGTTATTAAAAGCCACCGCACACCTGAGGAAGAAAAAGCTATTGCCCCTCATCCAAGTTTAAAGCCTCAAAAGTTTTTACGCCAATTAGTTTATAGTTCTCTTCCTCTTGGTGAGGGAATTATCCTTGACCCATTCATGGGAGCGGGATCAACGATTGCGGCTGCGGAAGCAATTGGATACGACAGTATAGGGGTTGAAATAGATCAACAATATCACCAGATGGCAGAAGAATCTATCCCCAACTTAACCGCCGTTAGAGTAAATCTTGAATTCCAAGATTTAAACTCAAAAGCGGAGACCAATTTGAGCAATCTTCCCCTTTTTAAGCAACCTTAATTAACCATGCAGGGCTTCGTAAGAATAGAGACGGGGATTGACAACTGCTTCTCGTTCTTGATACACTGGATTTGATCTGAGTTTGTGCATGCCTGTTTTGATAATGGACGCAGTTGGTGTACGACGCGACGCGCCTCTCCGCCCACTAAAACTCCAATCCGTTTTTTCCAGCTTAGCAATCAATACCTGTATGAACCTGGTAGGATTGCGATTCAAGATGGGCATCGTTTCTTTGTCAACTATGTACCGGAATACCATCACCCAAGATTCTTCGGGGTTATGTCCTTGCCAGCCTCCAGACTGTATTGACGACTTGACTTCAATTCCATGTTCGCCATGGAGTATGTCGTTGGTTTCATAAAAGCCAGGCGGCAACAAATCAGGATATCCGCCCACTCGCTCATTTCTGACCAACTCAGGACATCTGTCCGCAATTGTTTTCACCGCCAGTTCGCTAACAATGCCCGATAAACTATTCCCCAGAAGCAAGTCTTCTAATCGGCTCTCCGACCGGTTGAACAGGATTCTGTTTATATCATTCAGCGTCTCGTAGATTTCCAGCATCGAAGTTCTGATTTCGTCTTGCTTCAATCCATATGGCAAATTCACGTTGGGGTTGAAATATTCATCTGGGAGGTCGGGAATATCGAGACAACGCACTTTCATTTACTCTTCCTCTCCTAACAATTTTGCTACTGATAGTCCAAGAGCTTTTGCCAAGAATACGACTTCTTGGTCTGTGACTCGGCGTTTGCCCCGTTCAATCTTCGAAATACCAAACCTATCAATACTCCAATCAAGTATCTGGAGCCTGATAGCAAGTCCGGCTTGAGTTATCGGTGGCCGGTTTGCAAGGCGAAATTTTTTGACCTTTGAACCGACAATATTCAGCAACGGCATAGAACCCACGTCCATTAGAAAAATAAAATTATCCTTACTGGATTATATGAGAATAACCAATCAGATTGTGACCGCCATCGGTCACAATCAATAAATTATTGGAATCCGCCATTGAGTACTATGCCTATCTTTCAACAATGTTGGTATTAGGGGAAAACCTAATTTTTCCCCATAACCCAATCCTACATTAGAATACCCTAATGCAAAGCAACGCCCGATCCCTCAAGTCCATCTTCATCTACGAAATTTCACCAACATTTAGCATAACAATGCGCTAGTTATCCTTTCTTGGATATTGGGAAAAAGAAAACGCCCTCTGGATAGAGGGCGTTACGTTTTCCAGAACTTAAGATTACGCAGCGTGTTCGGTGATAGCCCCGATCAACTGCGGCCACGCCTCGACAGGCAGCGAATGTCCCATGCCTTCAACGATCAGCAATTTCGCGCCGGGGACGGTGTTGGCCGTATCCTTCCCGGCCTCCACCGGCACCAGCGGGTCTGCGTCTCCATGGATGACCAGGGTTGAGGTGGTGACCGACTTGAGCGCCTCTTTTCGGCTGCCGGATGCGAAGATGGCGGCTAACTGGCGGGCGAACCCGGCGGGGCTTAACCCCCGATCAAAGGTCTTCGCCGCTCGGTTCCGAATGACTTCTTCAGGATAAGGGAACACCGGCCCGGACAGAACCCGCCAGGCCTTGACCGTCTCTTCAATGTACCCTTCCCGGTCGGTGGGGGCCGGCGTACCCAGCACCATGGCCGCCTCCTGGGTGGGGGGCGGGAGGTCGGGGTCTCCGGTGGAGGACATGATGGAGGTCAGGGTGAGGGTCCGGTCGGGGTGGTTGACGGCCATCATCTGGGCGATCATCCCGCCCATGGAGACTCCCACCACGTGAGCGGCCTTGATGTCCAAGGCGTCGAGCAAACCGACCGCGTCCAGGGCCATGTCGCTCAACAGATAGGCCGAGGAGACTGGCTGCCCCTGCATGGAGGCCATCATCAAGGCCGTCAGGTCTGGCGCTCCCGCCTCAGTGAACTTGGTGGACAACCCAATGTCGCGGTTATCGAAACGGATGACCCAATGCCCCTGCTCGGCTAATTGGGCGCAGAAGTCCTCCTCCCAGGCGATCATCTGCGCGCCCAGGCCCATGATGAGCAGCATCGGTTTTGCCTGGGGGTCTCCAAAAGTGTCGTAGGTGATCTCAATGCCGTTAGCCTGGGCGACGGCCTCTTCACTGTGGGGAACGTTCAAGGTCATGGTTTTTTCCTCCGAGATGGTTGATTGTTGGTAACGACCGCTTCTTGCGTGGTCTGTTGGGTTGGAGATATTATACTCCCACTCTTGAGGGAAGCGTCCGTTTTTCGATGATTTTTTCTTCACACCAAGACTCAAAGACACGAAGAAAAACAAAAAACTTTGTGCCTTGGTGTTAAAGTTTTTCGAGTCACAAAAAATCTCTCCCCGACCAGTATACTGATCGGGGAGAGATTTGATTTGGGTTATGTGGGTTTGTTTAGCGATCGCCCTTGTTGTCCAGGTCTCCCAGGCCGCTGATGCTGCTGTCAACGCTGGGGTTTCCGTAGTAGTTGACGCTGCCCGCCCCGGAGATGTCTACTTCCAGAGATTCGGTCGCCCAGACGGTGGCCGAACCGGCCCCGGATAGGCTGACCTCGCAGGTCTCGCTTTCCAGGTCTCGGCCATCGTAACTGCCCAGGCCGCTCATGCTGACCACTTGATCGGTCACGGTTCCTGATACCTCGATGGAACCCGCTCCACTCAGGTCAACCCGCAAGGTTTCGGCGGTCAGGTCATTGACCTCAATGTCCCCGGCCCCGCTGATGTCAATCTCCAGGCTGCCAGTTTCCAGGCTGTCGAATTCGATGTTGCCCGCCCCGCTGATTTTGACTTCCAGGCTATCGGTGACCAGGTCTCCAATCTCGATGTCGGCCGCGCCAGAGATTGCTAGCTCGGTGAGGTCTTTGACCGTCAAAGTGTAGTGCACCGTTTCCGTGGTGATGACGGAATAGTTCCTTTCCAGGCCAATGGAGAGTTTGCCGTTTCGAACCTCGGTTTCGATCAGTTCCATAACATTGTCTTCGGCTTCGATGGTCAGCGACTCTTCGTCGCCTTGGGTGATGGTCATCCGGCCCGCGAAGCTCAGGGAAACTCGATCGAAGCCGCTTACGTCGCGGTCTTCGGTGATCACATCGCCGGAGCCGCGGACGACTCGGAAGTTGCATCCGGTCAGCGCCAGGGCGGCGATCAAGATAAGGGGGATAAGTGTTCGCTTGTTCATATTTTCTGCTCCTAAAATGTAATTATTTGTTCATTATAGTATACGTGGATTGGATGAAAAGGTTGTAGGTTTGTTTTTTGCCGTCAGCTTCCAAACAAATTTTTACTACCCGCCTCGCATATGATTCCGCTGGAACAACCACACCCCGGCGGCGAAATAGATCACCGTCAGGCCTGTCAAGGCGGTCAACTCATATGCCACCTCGCCTAATCCCGCGCCCAGGGAAAGCACCTTGTTCAGGGCCACTACCGCGTGGGTGGGCGGGAGGAAATCGTACAGGCTGATGGTCTGCCCGGCGATCTCGAAAAGCTCCACCTGGGGGATGGGGAACATCATCCCAGAGAAGAACATGTACAATACCATAGGGAAATTCGCCAGCAGGAAAGCCTGGTTGACGCTGCGCGAGAAGGCGGCCACGACCAACCCCGTGCCCATGATGGTCAGGATGGTCAACACGCCGATGAGGACCGCCACCCACAGCGGCCCCTGGCTGCGGAAACCCAGCGCGATAGCCGTCAAGTAGGAAAGCAGCAAGGCGATGATCCCGGTGGCCACCAGCGAGAGACTGATTCCGCCCAGCAGGTCGAATGAAGTCATGCGGGTGATCTGCAAGCGGCGCAGCGTCCCCGCTTCCACTTCTTGGGCCGCCATCATCGAAGCCATGAAGACCATCATCACCCCAGAGAAGACCAACAGCCCCGGCACATAGACCTCGAATTCGGTGCGGGCCGCCGAGTCGCCTAGGGGGATCTCGATCAGCCCTATGGGCCGCGTCTGCCCGGTGGCTTCGGTGACGTAGGCTTCCAATCCGGCCCCGGCCATCACCGCGGCCACGGCATAGTATGGGTTGGTCAGGTCGCCGATGAAGGTGACCGCCGCGCCAGTAGGTTCTTCCCCCTGCGATGCGGCCAGGATGGCGCTGGAGAAGTCTGGGGGGATAATGACCAGCGCTGCCGCGTCCCGGTCTTTCAACTTGCGCTCGGCTTCGGCTCGGTCAGTTGCCAGGGTGATATTCAAAATGGGCTGGCCGTCGGCGTAGGTGACGGCTTTCATGGCCTCGATGAGATCCTCCCCGGCGGAGAGGGTGTATCCCCCGGCGGCCAGCGCCGGCACGTCTTGATTGATAACCAGCACGCCGTAAGTTGTCGAACCGCCGCTGGGGAAGAAAAGAGAGTATAAGAATACGAAGAAGGGGGAGAGGAGCAGGGACAGGCTCAATCCCAAAGGGTCGCGGAGCTGCTCGCGCAGGCTCTTAGTGAATACGGTGAGGAGTTTCATTCCCGCAGCCTCCGCCCGGTCAGTTGGATGAAAACGTCTTCCAGGGTGTTCTCCCGCAGGCGCGCCTCGCCGGGCTGCAAGTCCGCCTGGGTGAGCGCTTCCACGATGGCTGGCAAAATTGCCACAATGTTCAGGGCGCGTGTCACCAGTGTATCCCCGACCATGCCTACGGTGAGTCTATCCGCCAGATGCGCCAGGGCTTGGCGGGCTTGACCCTCCTCGGGGCGGCCCAGAGCGATCTCCAATACGTCCCCCTCGCCCACCCGCTTTTTGAGCGCCTCCGGCGTGTCGAGCGTCAGCAGTTGGCCGTGGTCGAGGATGGCGACCCGGTCAGAGACCCGGTCGGCTTCGTCCATGTTGTGGGTGGTGAGGATGACGGTCTTGTCCCGTGCTAGAGATTTGACGTACTCGCGCACCAGTACCCGGCTCTGCGGGTCCAGCCCGGCTTCCGGCTCGTCCAGCACAACAATGTCCGGGTCGTGGACCAGGGCCATCAGCAGGTTCAGCCGCCGCTGCATCCCGCCGGAGAGTTTGTGAGCTTGCACGTCCCGCTTTTCAGTCAGGTCGAGGGTTTCCAACAGCCTATCGCCCCGCTGGCGCGCTTCCCGTCCGGCCATGCCATACATCTGGCCGATGAACTGAAGCTGCTCGATGCAAGTAAGAGTCTTCCACAGGACGATGTCTTGCGGGCAGACGCCCACCCGTGCCCGCACCTCGGCGTCCCCGCCGGTGATGGGCGCGCCGTCCACCCGAACCTGTCCGGCGTCCGGCTTGAGCAGGCCGCACATCAGGTTGATAGAGGTGGTCTTCCCCGCCCCGTTTGGCCCCAATAAGCCCAACACCTCGCCTTCGTAAATTTCCAGGCTGAGATCATCTACTGCTGCCAGATCGCCGTAGCGTTTGGTGAGGCCCTCGACCTGTAAGACTACTTTTGGCATTGCATTGACCTTTTTAGAACACGGGTCTTACGTTACTTCCTGCTGAACTCGTTTACGCTCTTCATTATAGAACCAATGTGACAAAAAAACCGTTGATTTCCTGACCTTTCGGATAGGTCTTCGCCGGGCACAACCCAAATCCCAGCGCGCGCCACATGAGAATGGCCTCGGTCTTATCCTCCGAACTCCAGGCGCGCAATTGGTGAGCGCCTTTATTCCGTGCCCGTTCCGCGGCCAGTTCAACCAGCTTGGCAGCGACGCCTCGCCGCCGGTATTCCGGCAATACCTCGATAATGTCCACGTAACCCTCGCAGGCATCCTCCAGGGGAGGGGGCAGCGCACGCCAGTAAACCGAGATCAACCCGACCGACAACCCCTCAAGGGATGCCACCAGGGAAAACCCTTCGGTAAGGTGCATGTGGCGGGCTGCGATCTCACCCCATTCACTCCTTATCCGGTTTTTCAGCCTCTGGTCTGCTTCTTGGTACAGGATGGGTTTCAATTGCGCCTCTTGAATTGCGGGGTCAATTCCAAATTAATGATTGACATGTATAATATAATGCAATATAAATAAATAATACATAATATTTTGTATTTCATCTACCTCATTTCTCCTCCCAGATGCCCCTTATCCAGGGAACCGCGCCCTGCAAAGCGGGGAAAAATCCCCCTGCGTCGTAATGGGTCACCTCATCCAACAGGACGTACTCAATCGCCGCCCCCTTCCCCTTCAGTTGAGCGACAACCTCATCCGTCTGCGCTAAGGGAACCACATCATCCACGCGGCTGTGGATGACGTAGAGGGGGATATCCCAGTCCGTCTCTGCCGAATCGGGTTGCGGCCGTCCGGCCAGGATGACGGCTGCGCTAAACTGGTCTTGATTCCGGGCTGCTAGATACCAGGTCCCCATCCCGCCCAGGCTGTAGCCAGTTAGGACTGTTTTATCAGCGTCAAGGTTGTATTGCTCTTGAAGATAATCCAGCAGGGCCAGAACTTCGGCTTCGCTCTCCGGGTTGGCCCATTGGCCGTGCTGGCAGTCGGGAGCGGCGATGATAGCCCCCAACTCCCGCAAGGCCGGCTCAATCAGCCCTTCCAGGACCCCCCTTCCATAGAACGGCGTCACCATCCCGCCCCAGTGCAGCGCCAGGATGAGCGGAGTCGCCGCCTCGCCGGTGTACCCCTCGGGGATGGCGATGGTGTATCGTTGATCGCGTTGGGCGAATACTTGCTGGTGGAGGCCGGGTGTTAATTCTAGACTTGTCATGGGTTCTCTCCAATCAATTTGCGAAAGAAAATCTCCCCAACTCCGCCCTCGTTGATTCCAGCGATCATCCCGCACTCCTCGAAACCCGCCTGCCGGTGCCAGGCTTGCGGCTCTGGTTCGTTAGCCTGGGAAGAGCTGTAAAGCGCGGTGTGGCCTCCCTCTCGCAGATACCCTTCCGTGAAATGCAATAGGGCCTTGCCCACGCCCCGGCGATGGTACGCCTCTAATACCCAGATCAGAGCGATGTAGGGCGTTATGGACCAGAGATACTCCAGGCGCAGGTACCCGGCCAGCTCCCCACTGAGTTCGGCCACGATCACTTCCTTCAAGTCTATCTTACGCCGGATGACTTCCTCAGGGATATACCCATCCTGCCCTGCGAAGCGCAGGTCATCCAGGGCGGCGAAGCGGACTTTGATCTCATGGGTCATCGTTTTCTATTCTGGAAGCGAATCAGTATGATTGGTCAACTTCCCCAGTTTAGCACAGGTCGCCGCCGCAGGATAGTCTGGCGTTGCATTATCAGTCCATTTACACTATACTGAGTTCACGGCTATTGGATAACGTTGACTTGATGAGAATCAAACATAGTGTTTTTCAACGCTTTCATCTTTCTCATCGTTTCAGTGATAATGTATGGAGTAACCTATGAAAAGGATTGGCATACTCACCGGGGGAGGCGACGCACCCGGCCTGAACGCGGTGATCCGGGCGGTGGTGAAGACCGCCCTCAACCAATACGATTGCGAGGTGTTGGGCATCCGGGATGGATACGAAGGCCTTTTGAACCCCGACGGCGTGTTCAATCTGACTTCCGAGACCGTGCGCGGCATCCTGCCCCAGGGCGGCACCATCCTGGGCGCTGCCAGCCGGGGCAACCCCTTCGCCCGAAAAGTGGAGCGGGACGGCGAGACCGTGATTGAGGATGTCTCCGATGAGGTGGTGGCGCGCATTGGGGAGTTAGAGTTGGATGCCTTGATCGCCGTTGGCGGAGACGGTTCGCTGCGTATTGCCACCGAGTTGTTCGACAAGGGAGCGCCGGTGATAGGTGTGCCCAAGACCATTGACAATGACGTGGGCGGCACCGAAGTGACCTTTGGGTTCGACACCGCCCTGAACACCGCCATGGAAGCCATAGACCGTCTGCACACCACCGCCGAGTCCCACCACCGGGTGATGATTTTGGAGCTGATGGGCCGCGATGCCGGGTTCATCGCCTTGCATGCCGGGGTGGCCGGGGGCGCAGACGTGATCCTGCTTCCGGAGATACCCTTTTATTTTGAGGCCATCTGCCGCAAAGTGACCAGTCGCAAAGAGACCGGACGATATTTCAGCATTGTCGCGGTCTCTGAAGGCGCCCATCCCATCGGGGAGCAGCAAATCTTCCGGCGAGCGGGGGATGAACTCTTCGTCGCCCGGTTAGGCGGTATCGGCCATACTGTGGGCAAGTTCATCGAGAGCGTTTGCCAGTCCGAGACCCGGGTGACCGTTCTGGGGCATTTGCAGCGAGGCGGAACTCCCACTGCCTTTGACCGCTGGCTGGCGACCCGTTATGGCGCCGCGGCGGTGCGTCTGGCGGCCGGGAAAGGCTTTGGCCGCATGGTCTCCCTGTGGAACGCCCAAATAACCGACGTGGATATGAAAGAAGCCCTGGCAATCCCCAAACGGGTGGACGCGAACGGCGACGCAGTCCAGACCGCCCGCGGGCTGGGCATTGTCTTTGGGGATGAGGGGGAGGGAGATGAGCAACAGTCCCCTTAAAACAGATAGCCCCGAAATCGGGGCTGATCTGTGCGCTGTGGCATCTTCTTACTTTTCAGCAAGGAGGGATGCCACAGCGCTCAACTTGGTACTATCACTACACATGGGCACCACCTCCTTTATATTGGGATAGATATTTTGGGGATAATCTGCCAAAGGTTGACCAATTATCGCAAACAAAGTATCGCACAAAATAAGCGCGCTGTCAATCCCTAATATATGACCAATTCCATCTTATTTTTAGTTTACACGCAACCTCCCGCAGGTTTGTCCGATATAACCCAATTAGAATACTACGCCTCCAAATTCACTACGTTCACCCTCAAGGAGTAACCTGCGGGAGGTTCTCCAGGACAGCGCTTGCCGGTTCACATTATTGAAGTTGGATTTCAGTTTTGGGATACTCAGCGACTAAAGTCGCATCAACAACTACGAATCCGCCCCTTCGGGCTGAGCCTCAGGACGAAGCCTTCGGCAGACTGAAACCGCTTTTAGTCGGCGAAGGCCGACTTTGCAAATGTTCGTGCGACTTTAGTCGCTGTGTCGCGCCAAATTCCCCCCAAACTAAAATACACTCCATTATGATTATGGAAGTTAGTTTGACAATTTGAGGAGCTAGATATATACTGAATTCAAGCGAACTTTCTGGACGGTTTATGGGTATATAAAGATGAACCGACCGAATACGCTTTGAAAAGAGGAACTGAAATGCAATCTGAAGACCGGGCGAAATATCGCCGCCGTCAAGTTTGGGGTTTATTCCTGGGAGTCAGCCTGGGGATGATGCTGGCAGCAGTCGTGCCTGCTATCCGGGAGCAGTTCAGCCCAGTCTGGGTCATCATCTTGGGTGGGGCCATCGGCAGCGGCCTCGCCAGCCTGGAGCAATTCGAGCGCGCCGGCGCGGCCCTGACCAAGAGCGAGAACCGGGTGTTGAATTTCGCCATTGGGTTGGGGATTCCGCTAGGGTTGCTGCTTATGTTATTCTGGTTTTTTTTCAACTAAAGAGCGTATATTTCGGCCATAACATGATTCGTCAGAAATATAAGCTGTAGAGCGAGTCTCAGACCCGCCCCGATTGTTTGGGATAAATCACCCCATCCTATCCAACCGTCAATCGCCAAACCAGCCCTAGACAAAATCGCCGCCCTCAAGTAAAATATATCGCTGTGTTGGAAGCAGCTATCATTATCTATTAAGTTAGATTTGGAGAAACCCTTTGGCAAATACACGATCCGCCATTAAAAGAATTCGGCAGAATAAAAAACGCCGCGACCGAAACCGCGTATACCGCGGCAGCGCGCGTACCACCGTCAAAAACGCCCGTCTCGCCATCGAGAGCGGCGACGTAGAACAGGCCCGTGAAACCACCATGCTGGCAGTTAAGGCCCTGGATAAGGCGGCGCAGAAAGGCGTCTTGCACCAGAACAACGCTTCCCGCCGCAAAGGCCGCCTAATGAAGCAGTTAGCGGCAATGGACAAATAACCCCACTCAGCGGCCCAAGATCAATCTTGGCAAAACTGCCTGCGGGAGCCATTCGCGCTCCCGTTTTGGTTTAAGATGGTAGGCGACAAGATAATTAGGCAATAAGGTAATTAGGTAACAAGGCAATCAGGCGGTTGGAATTGAACCTCGTTACCTAATCTCCAATCACCTACAAATGATATAATCTCCTCAACGTATAGAAAACGACCAAATCTCCATCGTTAAACGGAAGCAGACCATGTTCCAGACCGAACAAGAAAAGCTTGAGCCCCAGATACGCGCGTTCTGCGCCCAGAATGATCTCCCTGATCCATCTGAAATAAAGTGGACCAGTATCCCCTTTTCGGGGGAATGGGGCATCTCAACCTCCTTCTTCCAACTCGCCGCCCAGGAAGCCCGTTCCGGGAAAAAAGTAAACGTGCCCCAGCGCGCCGGTGAGCTTGCCGGCCTATTCGCCGCCCATATAGGCGTCCCGGAGGGCTTCAGCCGGGTGGAGGCGGTCAAGGGCTACCTCAACCTGTATTTCTCATCCTCCGAATACAGCCGCCGAGTGATAGACACTGTGTTGGACGAAGGCGCCGACTTCGGCAGAGGGGCGTCCAAGGGCCAACGCGTGATGGTGGAGTATTCCAATCCCAACACCCATAAACCCCTCCACGTCGGCCACCTGCGCAACATGATCCTGGGCGCCGCCATCTGCAACATCCTGGAGTGGGCCGGGTACGACGTGGTGCGGGTCAACTATCCCGGAGACACCGGCCTGCACGTCATCAAGTGGATTTGGAATTACCAAAAATACCATGCCGGAGAGCAGCCCCCCGACGACAAGATACGCTGGATGGGCGATCTCTACGCCGAGGCGACCAAACGGCTGGATGATAACCCCGAGATGGAAGAGGAAATGCGGGCCCTCTTCTCCCGCTGGGAGGCCAAAGACCCCGAGATCATGGCCCTATGGGAAGAGACCCATAAATGGTCGCGGGAGGGCTTCGACATCGCATACGACGCCCTCGACATCCCCTTCGACCACTACTACTGGCAGAGCGAACTCGATGAAGCCGGTAAAGCCATCGTCATGGACCTGGTTGAACGCGGCCTGGCCATAGATGAACGCCCCGAGGGGCCGATCATCGTCCGCATTGACGATCTCCTCGGCCTGGAGAAAGAGAAGTTCCGGGTGATGGTCGCCCTCCGGTCGGACGGCACCGCCCTCTACGCCACCTGGGACCTGGCCCTGGCGATCCACAAATTCAACCATTACCCCGACCTGGCGAAGTCCATCTACGTGGTAGACGTGCGCCAATCGCTGCACTTGCAGCAGGTCTTCAAAACCCTGGAGATCATGGGCCACCCCTGGATTGACAAGCTCCACCACCTGCCTTACGAGATCGTCAACCTGCCCGGCAACGTGACCATGAAATCCCGAGAAGGGACTATCGTCCTCCTGGAAGATCTATTGCGCGAAGGCCATCAACGCGCCCTGGAAGTCGTGAAGGACAAGAACCCCGACCTGACCGAAGACCAAAAGCAAAGCGTCGCCCAGGCGGTTTCGCTGGGGGCCATCAAATACCCCATGCTGGCCCGTGACAATACCAAGATCGTCACCTTCGATTGGGAAACGGCCCTGGATTTCAACGGGCAGGCCGCCCCCTACATCCAATACGCCCAAGTGCGCGCCCACAGCATCCTGCGCCGCCAGACAGAACCCTTCCCCGGCTCGGTCACCCCCCAACACAACCTCGAACCCCAGGAGGTGCAGTTGATTGACTACATCTCCCGCATGCCCGGCGAAGTGCAGCGCGCCGCCACCGAATTCAAGACTCTGACCGTCACCAACCTGGCCTACGAAATGGCCCGGGCCTTCAACAATTTCTACAACCAATGCCCCGTGCTCCAGGCCGAGCCGGAAGTGCGCGCCGCTCGCTTGCGGCTGGTCGCCGCCGCCCAGCAAGCCATCGCCAACGCCCTGGCCATGTTAGGAATTCAAGCACCGGAGGTTATGTAGCGTTAGAATTTAGCGTTTTCAACGCGACAATGTTTCAATAATTGTGGGATCGTTATGACCAATAAAGAATCTTCCCTTACTGATCTATATAACCAACTAATATCGGTTGAAAATTATTCGGATTTATCGATAGATCAAGCTATACAACATTTAGGAGATTTAATTGATTGTTCTTCTGATCTCCAAAAGCTTGAAGGTTTAGAAAAAGCTATTGAGCTAGCAAATGAAATTCAGGATAAAAAATTATCCTCAGAAAACCTTATCTATGTGCATTATTTCACGGCAAACGCATGGGATAGCATTCGACAGATCAAAGCACCTCGAAAAAGTGAACAAGGACGGAAATGGGAACAAATTGAGCTTGAAAAGGGAATATTTCATTTAAGGTCAGCAATAAACGAAAAAAGCTTTGAAGATATAGATACTTTATTAATGTGTAATATACTTACTAATTATGCAAATTGCTTAGACACAATAGGAAGATTTATTGAAGCTATTGAGTATTGGGACAGGACCTTGGACATCAATCCTGACTTTGGAATGGCACTGGGGAATAAAGCTGGTGGTCTGGAAATTTATGCAATGCGTGTCTATGATCCTGGTCACCAAGGTATCCTACTTAAGCAAGCCTACATAAATCTTAATAAGACTCTAACCCCTCTTGCAGTTCCTTACCTTTATCCAGACGCAAAATTAGCATTTGAAAGGGAAAAACAGCGATTCGAAGAATCCTATAAACCAGAGTTCTTGAATCATGAATGTGGTTTGTCAGATTTTCCTCTAGGGGAAACACCTGAAGAACAACTATATAGAAATTGGTGTCTTCAAAATAGGCTATTTCTAAATCCACTTAACGATCTAGGACCTCATTCGATAGCTGCACAGGATATCATCTCAACTCCAAATATGGTAACTGATCTTAATACCGGTCCGCGTTATCAAGGGTTTTTTAACCAAATGAAACAGGAATTTGTATCAGCAAGATACCTTTACTATGAAGGAATAATTGCTCAAGATGCTCATTTCTCGGATAAAGATGTGTTGTTGTATAACACGTTAGATTATCCTGTTTATTGCTTGGCGATTGAAAAAGTCAAATTAAGTTTCAGGGCAGCGTATTCTCTCTTTGATAAAATTGCATACTTCTTGAACGAATATTTGGAATTGGGAGTAGCTCCTTATAACGTAAGTTTCCGAAAGATATGGTACTCAAAAGTAAAAAGCAAAACCTTGCGCCCCGAGTTCGATATGAAACGAAACTTACCTTTGCGCGGTTTGTTTTGGTTAAGCAAGGATTTTTTTGAGGACAAACCGGGATTTAAGGATTTAGTAGAGCCTGATGCTCAGAACATAAATGAAATAAGAAATCACCTTGAACACAAATATTTGAAATTGCATGAATTTTGGTCACCCCCCAAACCTGACGAAGATCCAATTTTTGAATCGATGAGGGATGATTTGGCCTATTCAGTAGAGCGAAGAGATTTTGAAGCCAAAACAATGCGATTAATCAAATTAGCCCGTTCAGCGTTAATCTATCTTTCATTGACAATCCATTCCGATGAGATAGAACGTTCAAAAGGGAGAAACCCAAATGATATTATTGCTCCGATGGTTCAAGATACTTGGGAAGATGACTGGAAGGTATAACTTCGCTTCGCTTGGATTTGTAGGTATCCAGAATCCAGACGTGATGTGAAGGGAGAGGGTTGCGGATTGCAAATTGCAATATGCAATCCGAAACTTTAAAATTTGGTAATCGTTCAGGGGGGGGGAGCAAAGGAAGAAAATAGGGTAAACTAGTAGACC
>CBDUUP010000039.1:0-18372 GCA_965370435.1 uncultured Anaerolineales bacterium
AGCCCGCCCACCTCTTTCACTTTCTCCATATATTCAAAATACTTCAAGAAATATTTGATTTCCGAACTGTAGATCCCGTATTGGTCGGGGGTCAAAGCCAGGATGGCCTGGCGGCGTTCATCCAGGCTCATATTGTAGGGGTTTTCCTGCCCGGCCCGGCGCAGGATGCGGTTCACCGCCGAGAGCACTTCCTCGGCCATATCCCCGCCCAGCTTGATGTCCACCCCGCGCCCGGCCATATTAGTGGCGATAGTGACCGCCCCAAAAGCCCCCGCCCCGGCGATGATCTGGCTCTCCTCGGTGTGGCGGCGGGCGTTGAGCACTTGTTGAGGGACGCCCCCCTTGAGAGCCTTCACCAGCCGTTCTTGGTGTTCGGCGGCCAGCCCCAGGAGGGATAACAATCGAGTGACGTTCTCCTCGCTCTCCGGGTTCAGCGACATGCCCAGGTCCCGCGATAAATTGCGCAGCTCCGGCGTGCGGATCTTCTCAAGCGGGGCGTTCAACGGGGCCAGTTCCGGGATGATCCGCACCTCGCCCACCTGGTCGTTCTGCTCCATCCACAGGTCCCGGATCAACAGGATTTGGGCTAGCTTGCGCACCGACTCGGCCTTCAATCGGCTGGAGAGCACCTCGGAATTCTCCACCGAGGTGGTCCCCACCAACTGCGGCCGTCCGATGACGTGGTAGACCAGGATCTCCTGGACGATGGCCCGCAGCTTGGCCTCCACCGTGCGGTAGATCATATCGGGGTAATCTTTGCGCTTCCACAAAGCGGGGAGTTGGGAGGGGTCTTCCTTTTGGGCGTAATAGGTGTACTTGTAGCCGTATTCGTCTTTTCCTTCCAGGATGTCCAGGGTTGAATCCGGCTTCATGGCCTGGTAATCCAGCCGCGGAGGGATAGCCAGCACCTCCAGGCTGTAGATGTTGTCGAATTCCTCCGCCTCGGTGAGCGCTGTGCCCGTCATCCCGGCCAGCTTATCGTACATGCGGAAGTAGTTCTGGATGGTGACGGTGGCGTAGGTGACGTTCTCCGGCTCAATGCGGACGCCTTCTTTGGCCTCCACCGCCTGGTGCAATCCATCCGACCAGCGGCGGCCCGGCATCAAGCGTCCGGTATGCACGTCCACGATAACGACTTTCCCGCCCTGCACCAGATAATCCTTGTTCCGCCGGAAGAGGAATTGGGCGCGCAGGGCCTGTTCCAGGTGTCCCATCAGGCGGGCCTGTTCGGGGGTGATGTCTTCCGGGCGTTCCGGGTCCCGCAGCGTCTGGCCGATGAGCTGTTCTACGTGGGTCTCGCCAATCTCGGTCATGGTGACGGTGCGGTCTTTCTCGCTGACCTCGAAATCCTCGGGCCGCATCTTCCTGACCACCTGCGCCATCTGCGAGTAGGTCCCCGTGTCATCGTGGGATGGCCCCGAAATGATGAGCGGAGTCCGGGCCTCGTCAATGAGTACGTTGTCCACCTCGTCAATGATGGCGTAGTGGTGGCCTCTCTGGGACCGCTCCTCCAGGCTCATCTTCATGTTATCCCGCAGGTAATCGAATCCGAACTCGTTGTTGGTCCCGTAGGTGATGTCGGCCTCGTAAGCCAGACGGCGGTCCACCATCACCAGTTGGTGCAGGTCTTCCTGGCTGGAGGATTTCTCCAGGTCCACCAGGAAGGCTTTCTTGCCGTTCTCCGTGCGGGCCGCCATTTGCAGCACCCCCACCGACAGCCCCAGCATATTGAAGATGGGGGCCATCCAGCGGGCGTCACGCCGGGCCAGATAATCGTTGACCGTGATCAAGTGCGTCCCCTCGCCGCTCAAACCGTTGAGGTAGAGCGGCAGGGTGGAAAGCAGGGTCTTGCCCTCCCCGGTGCGCATCTCGGCGATGCGTCCCAGGTGCAGGACGATCCCCCCGATGACCTGCACGTCATAATGCCGCTGCCCGATGGTTCGCTTGCTGACCTCCCGCACTACCGCGTAAGCCTCCACCATGATGTCGTCCCGCGTCTCGCCGTCTTTCAGGCGGGAGCGGAACTCATCGGTCTTGGCGCGCAGTTCCTCGTCGCTGAGGGCCTCGAACTGCTCTTCGAGGTCGTTGACCCCCTCGGCGATCTCCGCCAGCCTCTCTATTTCGCGTGCATTGGGATCCCCCCCGATCATTTTAACCAGATTCTTTAGCATATGTTTTCCTTTCGCAGGATTATAGCATATCGGTATTAGAGGTAGGTTAACGGGGGAGAGTTTGTTCTGAGATTGCCGCAGGAATGATGGATGACGGTTTCAGATTAATGAGTTTAGACAGTAGATCAGCCGCTGGGCATTCCATAGATAAGGTGATTTAGGTGACAAGGAAATCAACTAGGCGCGCGCCCCTCCACCCTGGATGGACTATCGCCGTCATATCTCTATTTGATTGTCAATTTGAGGTCAGTTCCTGGAATAATGCTTTTCCGAAAGTTTCGGGGTCCTCTCCAAACCTATCCCGAAGAATCGTCATAACCGTTTCTTTCATTTCATCGAGGATAGTCTCTGGAATTTTAAGTATAGAAGTGCCTAGCATCTTTAGTTTCCCTGGCCCTTCGATGTTAACGATGTCTAGCCTGATACTACCGACCACGACCAAGAGCAACATATCAAAGATCGCCTCAACATATTCCATATTGAAACGGAAAGGCATTTCAAGCGGATCGTCAGGCCGATCCATTAATAGAATCGGTAATTTAATTACCGAGCCAGATATCTCCAACCCACCTAGCCCGCAATTGTCAGGCAAATTTCCAACCCAGGAATCGAGCGCCGCGAAGAAATGAGGGATGGGTCCCACAGACTGGCGCAGCAACCGGCCGTCAATCTGAAAGACGTATTCATGCAGCCGGGATGGAATGGATTGGCGTCCATTGATCTTGTCCGGTAGGGCGTCTGCGCCTATCTCGGTGATAGATAATAACTTACGTTTTTGGGCCACACAACGTTCCATGAGAACGCGTTCAGCGTCAGCAGGAACCAAAAGTGACATCTCCGCGCCGGAAAGGGCCATAACCGCCTCGCCAACTTTTCTGCGCGCTTGTTCTATACGCGGTAACAGGACATCCGACACAGATTGGTCAAACGACAAATGACGGATTGTATCCGTGGTGACCATAAAGCGAGCGATTCGCAGCAAGTCTGGGCGTTTAAACATACGTGGGTGGTATAAAGCCAGGTTTTGTTCAATGAATTCTTGAATTCTGGAAGAACTTAACACCTTTCGGATTGCATCTCCAACGACGCCATCTGGGGGATCCTTTATCAAACTCAGGTCTATATCTGAGGGGTCTAATCTAGCAGTGGCGATGATTTCGTCTTTCAAGTCATCCGCCATCAACAACCAATGGGATGATAGTTCAGCGCGCAGTTCTGTAATTTCGCCTGGGCTTCGCATTCGACAATGTATATAAAAGTCTAGGAGTTCCAGATAGATCTCGCTAGCGTCCCAGTAATTATCGAAAGGCAGATCGTTTCTTCGATATAACTCACATACAGGCAGGACAACCTCTTCAAGGATCGTAGTCTGTTCAATTGACCGGTCAAAGAAGAAAGAACCTGCCAGATGCTCGGCAATCCAATCGGATGAATAAGTATCCATGTAACGAGAACAGATCAGGGCGATCAAGGTTGCTTGGGGCACTTTCGGTTCGTTGGGCAGCGGATTAAATTCTTTGAGTAGTTTCTGAGTTGCTTCAGGCAACAACTCCACCATTTCGGTTGCCTTTCGAACGTACCAATCGTATCGTGTCATGACTAATCCTCCTCATAGTATCTGACGAGCTTATCTCGTCAGGTTTCAAATCTCAATAAGCGGCCGAGTAGATTATTGGGTTCAGGAATGCCTAGAAGCAGAGGGGTGGCAAAAACTAATCCTTCATTTGCATCTATGCTCTTGATCGTGCCCAAACCAGAGAAAACATTACTTCCTCCCTGAGGGCAGAATTCCGCGTGTGCGGTTGACGTTGTGATCCAGCGGGGATCAATCACCATGGCGAGCTTCCAGCCATCGAATTGTATGTAGATGTGCGGGTCCCGGCTGAGATCACCTGTGAAAATCCGGTTCGCTTGCTTATTACCAATGGATTGGCTAACGTTTTTAGTGCGAAAACGTTCTTTAAAGTGACAGGTTAAACCAATATATTTGTCATCTGGTTCCCTGAGGTCTGAAAGAGGCCGTGCCTGTGGTTGGATTCTTATCAATAGATCCTCAAAGGCGAGCATCACCCCGGCCAATTCCATGCCCAAGGAACTCAGGTATTGTACTTCTGGTAGGGAGGATAAATCCAACCCATAACCATATCTAGCCGCCAGGAGCCCGAGGCGCGGAATATTCAAATAACAGATATGAGAGATATTGAAGTCCCACGGCTCAGAATTACTCAACTCTTTCTCCACCCACTTCTCGTGCTGATCCTTCAAATCTAATAAATCCTCGATCGGATAGATTGACGGTTGGTCGTCAATCATCTTATGGTCGTTCTTGCATAGCAATATCAGATTCTCATAACGATCTCGTTCTTGAGAGTTGAGAGGAGACCTTCCACGGGGGCCTTCCTCGCTGCGTGCGATAATGTGGCAGATATCCCCAACCAGAGCTGGATCATCGTTGGGTCCAGCTTTAATGACCAGTTCTATTTTGCAAATTGCGCATCGCCCCGCAGAACGTGCCCACAAGATTTTATTCGTTTTCAATGAAATTGTCATTGCAAAACCTTTGCTGAAAATTATATTTAGGCTTGCTTGAATGAAATCCGTTCGATGTCACGCCTCTTGCATTATTATACAATATATTCTCAGAAAAAACTAATTCTGCATAGGTATTCATTAGCTACGATTCGCTGCGCCATCCTCTTGAACCTGACCAGCGAAGATGCTCATATAAAGGGCAACCATTGCTGGTCTGAGGGTTGATCTCCTCATCGAGATTGACTTCGGCCAGGGAACCGTCGGCCAAGTCCACCTGGGCATGGCCCAGCACGACCTCCACCACATTCGAGAAACCGAATCCCTGATCGCCGTTATCCAGAAAGACCGACCCGCATGATATACTGCACCCAATGAAACCCCCACCCCCCGCCCCCCGCATCGCCAGCCACTCCTGGGGAACCCTCCAGGTTGAAGGCCAAGCGACTCCCCATAAGGACGCCAAACTCTTCCCCGGCGGCTCCCGCGAATGGGACTGGAACGAGACCGGCACCCGCCACACCCCCGGCATCCAACCCGCCGACATCCAAGAACTGCTCGACCACGGCGCCGCCGTCCTGGTCCTCTCCCAGGGCGTCAACGGCCGCCTCCAGGTCTCCCCCCAAACCCTCCAACTGCTCGAAGAGCAAAACATCCCCGTCCACATCCTCAAGACTCCCGAAGCTGTCAATCTCTACAACCAATTGATAGATGAAGAGCCAGTAGGCGCGCTTATACATTCAACTTGTTGAAACAGTAGATAGTGGACAGTCGTCAGTAGACAGTGGGAAGCGAACGGTGAGCAGAGGATAGAGGGCAATAAATAGAAACCAACCCCAATCCCCAGATTGCCTAATCCCTTGTTTCCCTGTTTTCCCCTAACTTCTCCCTAACCTTAAAAAATCCAATATTTTAAGCTAATACCGCTTGCATCTTTTCCCCCTCATGCTATAATCCCACCTAGAACATAAAAGCCATAATCCGTGTTTACCTGTTTCTTTGTATACCTGTATACCCGTTTTCCAATACATCAAGCGTCCTATCCTAATTACTAATTACCTAATCACTAATCACCTAGCCTCCCCCCCATGTCCTTCGTCCACCTCCACGTCCATTCCGAATACTCGCTCCTGGACGGCTTCAGCAACGTCAAGAAGCTGGTCAAGCGCGCCAAGGAACTGGACATGCCCGCCGTGGCTCTCACCGACCACGGGGCCATGTTCGGGGTGATCGAATTCTTCAATGCCGCCGTCAAGGAGGATATCAAGCCCATCATCGGAATTGAGGCTTACCTGGCCGCGGGCAGCATGCAGGAACGCAACGCCCAGAAAGACAAACGCTCCACCCATTTGCTGCTGCTGGCCGAAAACCAGACCGGCTACCAGAACCTCCTCAAACTCGCCAGCGCCGCCCAACTGGAAGGCTTTTACTACTACCCCCGCATTGACCTTGAGTTCCTCGCCGCCCATTCGGAAGGCTTGATCTGCACCTCCGGGTGCATGTCGGCGGAGGTGCCCCGCGCCATTCTCCAGGGGGATATGGAAGGAGCCGCTCGGAAGCTGGAGCAGTACTTCGATATCTTTGGGCCGGATCGTTTCTTCCTTGAACTTCAAGACCACCAGATCCCCGAAATGCCCGCCCTCAACCGTTCCCTGATGGACCTGGGCGCCCGCTACCAGGCCAAATTCGTCGCCACCAACGACGTTCACTACGTAGACAAAAGCGACGCCCGCCTCCAAGACATCCTCCTCGCCGTCCAGACCGGATGCGTCCTCTCCGACCCCAAACGCATGCGCATGCCCGGCGAAACCTTTTACCTGCGCCCCCCGGCTGAGATGGCCCAACTCTTCGCCGAAGTTCCCGAAGCCATAAACAACACCCTATTGATCGCCGAACGCTGCGAAGTGGACCTCAGCCCCACCGGGTACCATTTGCCCGATTTCGAAGTCCCCCCCGGACATACGCCCCAGACCTACCTGCGCGAACTGTGTGAAGAGGGGATGCGCCGCCAGTGCGGCAGCCGCGCCGACGACCTGGTCTACCAGGAGCGTCTGGAAGACGAACTCAACATCATCCACCAGATGGGCTTCGACGCTTACTTTTTGATCGTCTGGGACCTCTGCCAATACGCCCGCCGGGAAGATATCTGGTACAACGCCCGCGGCTCCGCGGCGGGTTCTATCGTTGCTTACGCCCTCGACATCACCATTGTAGACCCCATTGAACACGGCTTGATCTTCGAACGCTTCCTCAACCCCGACCGAATATCCATGCCCGATATTGACCTGGACTTCCGCGACGATATGCGCTACCTGATGATCGAGTACTGCACCAACAAATATGGGGAAGATAAGGTCGCCGCCATCATCACCTTCGGCAAGATGAAAGCCCGCGCCGCGGTCCGTGACGTGGCCCGGGTGATGGACATCCCGCTGAACGAGGTGGACAAGGTCGCCAAGATGATCCCCAACGTCCCCGGCAAACCGGTCTCCATTGCTGACGCTTTGGAAAGTGTCACCGAATTCCGGGAAGTCTACCAATCTACTCCCTATATCCGGGAGTTAATTGAAACTGCCCAGGGGATGGAAGGCACCATCCGCAACGCCGGCACCCATGCCGCCGGGATAGTGATCTCCGACAAACCCATCGTCGAATATATGCCCCTCCACCGGCCCACCAGCGGATCGGAAGAGTCCCCCGTCAAGTCGGTCACCCAGTTCGAGATGTCCACCATTGATGACCTGGGCATGCTCAAGGTGGATTTCCTGGGTCTGGCGACTCTTACCGTGATGGCCCGGGCCTGCGGGATGATCCACCAACGCCACAGCAAGGACTACAACCTCAGCAATATTCCCCTGGATGACCCGGCCTCTTTTGAACTTCTGGGCCGAGGCGAGACCGCCGGTGTCTTCCAGGTGGAAAGCGCCGGGATGCGCCGTTATCTGACCCAGATGAAACCCCAGAATCTGGATAACGTGATCGCCATGGTGGCCCTCTACCGCCCCGGCCCGATTGAATTCATTCCCAATTACATTAACCGCATGCACGGCCTCGAAGAAGTCACTTACCGCCACGAAATGCTGGAGCCTATCCTCAAGGAAACCTATGGCATCCACGTGTACCAGGAACAGATCATGTACACCGCCATGCACATGGGCAGCTACACCGCCTCCGAAGCCGATTTCTTGCGGAAGATCGTCTCTAAAAAAATAGCCGAGAAATTGCCCCAACAACGCAAGCAGTTCGTCAGCGGCGCGATTGGTAACGGCATCTCCGAACAAACTGCCCACCTGATTTTTGACGACTGGGAGGAGTTTGCCCGATACGGTTTCAACAAAGCCCACGCAACCGACTACGGCGTCATCGCCGTCCAGACCGCCTACCTCAAGGCCAACTACCCGGTCGAATATATGACCGCCCAGCTTTCGGTGATCCAGCACGACACCGACCGGGTGGCCCGCTACGTAGCCGATTGCCGCCGCATGGGCATTGACGTCCTCCCTCCCGACGTGCAGGCCAGCCAGTGGGATTTCTCCATCGAAGACCGGGAAGACGGCGACTCTTGTATCCGTTTTGGCCTGGGAGCCATCAAGCACGTTGGGCATGGTTCCGTGGAGGAAATTAATAGAGCTAGAGATGAAGGCCCCTTCAAAGACCTTAACGACTTCATCTACCGGGTAGACCTGCGCTTGGTGGGGAAGCGCCCTCTGGAGTGCATGATCCAGGTCGGCGCATTGGATGGTTTTGGCTCCCGTCCCGCATTGTACGCCTCCCTCGAACAGATCGTCTCCATCAGCGCCTCCCACTTCCGGGCTGTTGAAGCCGGGCAGATGTCCTTCTTCGGTTCCGGCAGCCAAATGGAGCAGAAGATCGTCCTGCCCGATATTGGAGGCAGCGTAGGCAAACGGGAGCAGCTCAACTGGGAGCGTGAACTCATCGGCCTCTACGTTTCCGATCATCCCCTCAACCCGGTGATGGACCAGATAAACCAGGCCGTCACCCACTTTGCCGGAGACCTGGCCGAAACCGAAAACAAGGAGAAGGTCCGGGTGGCCGGGATGGTCACCCACGTCCGCCGCCACCAGACCAAGAAAGGCGATCCCATGGCCTTCGTCACCCTGGAAGACCTGCAAGGCAGCATTGATCTGGTGGTCTTCCCCAGAACCTGGAAGCAATTCGCCCCTCTGCTGAAAGATGACAACATCATCCTGGTCTATGGGAACGTGGATGCGGAGAGAGGGGATCCGAAAGTTCTGGTAGATAAGATCACCACCAATTTCACTGTCTCGAAGACTGCCGGAGACTCTCCTCAACCGCAGCGGACGAAACCTGCGCCCCAAATGACGCCCCTCCCCCAGGCGGCTGAAACGCTCGCGCCCGCTCAAAAGATGCCCCTCCCCCAGACGGCTGAAACGCTCGCGCCCGCTCAAAAGATGCCCCTCCCCCAGGCGGCTGAAACGTCCGCGCCCGCTCAAAAGATGCCCCTCCCCCAGACGGCTGAAGCGCCCGCGCCCTACGAAGCGCCCTCCGAGACGGGCGGCGGCATGCCCCCTCCGCCGGAGGCCTTCCCGCCGGATTGGGAGGAGTTGGTTGAGCCGGGTGAGAGGGTGGCTTTAGCCTCCCCGCCAGAGCCGTCTGCGGCCCCCCAGCCTTCGCCCCCTAAACCAGAGCTTGCGCCCGCCGAAGGTCTTCGTACTTCCGTTCAGGAGGTGGCTTTGGATTCGGCCCCGGTTGACCCGCCCGATGAAGTCGCCGCCAGCCTTTCCATCCCCGCCAAAGTCCCGAAGGAACCGCCGCCCGGACTGCGCCCCCTGGTCTCACCTGACACCGGCAGCGCCTCGCAGCCTATCTACATGATGACGGTTTATCTCCGGGCCACCAGCGACAAGGCCCGTGACATGCTCAACATCCGGCGCATCCACGGCGCGCTGATAAGCTACCCAGGCAACGACCGCTTTGCCTTCTACGTCTTTGAGAACGGGAGCGGCTACCTGCTGGAATTCCCCAACGAAACCACCGGCGTCTGCGACGAGCTAAAAGACCACCTGATGCGGCTCCACGGGGTGGAGAATGTGACCGTAGAGCAGATCACCATTCAGTAAAGTCAAACCTAAAAGTCAGCTTGCAAGCGGGGGATTCGTCTTTGCTGTGTTGTGGGTGTTGTAGGTTGTTAAGGGGCTGAAAACGGGGTTTTTTCTTGCTTGTTTCGTGTTTTTCAGGCTGAAAGGCGCTGTTGTGGACGTTGTGGGCGTTGTAGGTGCGATGTGGGGTGTTAGGGAGTGAGGGAGGTGAATTGAGGATGGCGTTCTATTTATCTTTTGATCTTAATTCGGTGAGTAAATTAGTATCCTGGTAGTTGTTTACCCATTAAATTAACATTGAAGCGTCACCAGTAAATGATGGCTAATTATTTGATTCTAGATTGAAATAATTTGTCAGTTCTTTTTGTCCATCCACGATATTTTGTCGATGCATTTCGATTCTCTCTTCAGGCATCGTTTCCGCAACCCATTTATCCCCTTTGCTAGCAAGTGTTATTACTGATGTGTTCCCACCAATTCCTCCATATGGATACATTTCAATCACATGCTCAATTGTCCATATAGCTGATAATGCACCCATTGAAACACTTTTCGGCATCTTATTTTTCCAAACAACCTTCTTAATAAAACCCAAGAAGGGGTCTGCGTATTTTTCTCCACTACCGATGGATACAAAAGGTAAATTCTCAGTAACTTCTTCGGAAGATGCTTATTGATCATAGACTAGCAATGTTGGGATTTTTCCTTGGAGCGGTAGGGCTATCAATGTGTGACAAACTGCACTGCCAACAGCTTGTTCCCCAAATAATACTTTTGATATAGCTGCTGTCTTCATTTCTGGTTCAATCTGTGCCCACATTTTGTTTCGAATAATATTTCTTGCTTCTATTGGAGATGTTTTAGATCCGGTTACCTTGGTCCAATTTCCTTCCATGCTCAAAAGCAATTTCTGACCAAGACCAACATGACCAGATATTCCTACAATTACATTATTTTCAATGATTTCAAGTTTAGTGGTATCTTGCCCTGCCGTCGGCGTTACAACTCCTAAAGTCACTCTGCTATCAGCAGCGATGACTATCCCCTCTTCACATTTGATCCCTACAATTAGTGTCATAACTATTTACCCCCTAAAAACGCTGTTGAGTGCGAAATCTGGATATTCCTGGTAGATTTCTTTTACTAAGTCTCTGAAGTCTTTTTCCAACACCCACCCAACGATTTCGTTACGAATCATAGCAATGCTGCTTTCGGGTATCCCGCTCATGATTTCTTCTGCCAACTTATTCCCTTGGAGATTTAGCGAATAAAGTTTCCACATACGATTGGGGGCATATCTAATATTAATAAATCCATCTTCTTCTAGTGCTTCAACTTCGCGATAAATTTCAGGCGTGAACGGGCCGTAATCATAAGGTTCAAACTTATAAAAACTTTTTCCAGTAATGATTTTTCTACTAACCAAAAATAAACACTTTTGAAGTTGAATGGGCGTTAACGCTTTTCCCTCAGCCAAGGCAAGAACCAACAATACCCACTCCTTATTATTTAGTCGAACTTTAGGACGTGAAGTCACTTAACTCCTCCTTTTTATCTTTTGGCTTGGTGTTTTCAACAACGTGCCAGATGATTTGTTGATTTTGTTTTTTCTTTTTGTTGGCACTCATAACACAAACCATTTTTGCAATTACTCTTTTCAATGACAGAATCCAAAAAATAGTAATTCTACCAAGTCTGGGGTAATAATATCATATATACAGCCGTTTGTGTTAAAACAAGGATAATAATTTTGTAAGGAATTACTAAAAAATTAGTGAGACTAACTAACTTCTAAAAAATTCCAATCATGGATTGATATTCAAGTATATTATAGCACATATGTTCTCTTTGTCAAGGGTATTAATGTTCGGTAACTTTGGGATTTTCCCAGGTTTGGAGGGATGGATGGTTGACAGCGGCTCTGATGGTTGGGTGGTTATGGCGTGCCGTAGTCGAACCAGAGGGACCAGAGGTAGTCCACCAGCGACCATTGTTCGCCTATGGTGAAGATGGGTCCCCAGTAGGGCATGTTGGTGCCCATGCCGCCGCGGACGATCTTGCCGTGGAGGATCAGGCCGTTGACCCCGGCCATCTGCTCCGGGTCGGTGAAGTTGGCGGGGGAGGGGTCATCGTAATAGCGGGCTGCCGGGCCGTCGCCGCCGCCCGTCAGGCCGTGGCAGGCGATGCAGTTGGCCTCAAAGAGGGATTGTCCGGCGGCGAGGGATTGCGTATCGGTGGACTGCCGCCAGGCCCAGGCGACCAGGTTCCAGAGGTCGGCGTCGGAGAGGGCTTCGTAAAAAGGATCGGCGCGCAGAGTTAGGAAGGCTTCTTCCGGTGTCATGTAAGCGGTGTCCCAACCGGACGGCAGGGAGACGCTCAGGGCTGCGCCAGCCCCCGCGGAGGGGCGGAATTGGGGATAGAAGGCGGCCAGGCGGGGCGCGTCCAGGTTGAACCCGGCCAGGATATAAGGCGCGGGCGCTGCGGTGGGCAGGGGGAGATTCCCTTGGGCGTCCACCACTTCGATGGAGCCTCGCATGCGCCAGTGGTCTCGCTCGCACCAACGGGTGCAGTAGAACTGGTAGGTGCCGGGCTGGTCAATGACGAATTCTATCTCCACCACCTCGCCGGGTTTCACGTCAAAGGGGCCGATCTCGGTCTGGCCGATGGCGAACCCGTGCATCACATCGTCGCTGGTCAGGCGCAGGAGGATGCACTCCCCGGCCCGCACCTGGATCAAGTCCTGCGACCAGCTTCCTTCGCCGGGCAAACGAGCGGTGAGGTCAATGGTCTGGGCGCAAGGGGAGAGGGCCGGGCGGAGGAGATATTGATAGCCCAGCAAACCGACCGGCATCCCGACCAGGATCAACAATACCACCAGAAGGGCAAAACGTTCGCTTTTCATCCGATGAAGACCATGATAAAGGAAGCGGTCACTACTGTGAGCAGCGCAAGAGTGGGCGAGGCGGCGCGCAGGGCGGCGGTTCCGTCGGTCTGGCGGCGAGCCGCCTTCAAGGTCAGATTGATGGCCGCTAACAAGCCGCCAACTAATAAGGGGACCTGCAATAAGGGGATCAACCCCGGCAGCAGAGGCTTCCAGGCCGCTCCGGTGTACCCGATCAAGTTCCAGCCCCAGCCGAAGGGGTCGGAGAGGACTGGCAAGACGTAGCTAGCGCTGACCAGCACAAAGCCCAGGCTGAATGCCATCCAGGCGGCCAGCCCCAGCGGGATCAGAGCAGTGGCGTATTCCAGCATCACCTGGCGTACCGGGCGTTTTCGCAGGCCTCCCCACCAGCGGCCCAGAGCGGCGGCGGCGTAGAAAAGCCCCGGCACAACCAGCAGATTGGCGGCGATGAAGACTCCGGCGTAGGCCAGCCATCCTGATGTGCCGACATCGTTGGCGGCGTTCTTCAGCGCGCCGAAGGGACCCAGCAGCACCAGCCCATAGGCGAAGGCGCAGGTCAGCATGATGAAGGCCTTATAAGCCTCGTCGAGGCGGGTCTTGGTGCGCTTGGTCAGGTCCTCCCCGAAGGGACGCAGTTGCAGGGCGATGTTATTTTGGCTGCAAGTCTTGAGACATTCGGTGCAGAGGCCGCAGTAGGTGTTCTCCTTCAAGGTGGCGGGGAAGACCAACCAGGGACAGCCGTACCCCTGATCGCTGCCCAGATAACATTCTTTGTCCTTGTGGGAGACGCAGACCTGAGGGTCTTTGACCCGCAGTTCCAGGGGGGCGGCCATGCTGTACAGACCGATGAAGCCGCCCACCGGGCAGAGATAGCGGCAGAATGTGCGCCGCTCGTAGAGCAAACTCAATCCGATGGCGGCGGCCAGGAAGAGGGACAGGGCCACCCCGGTCAGCAGGGGGCGGGTGAGGATGGGCACGCTGAACAAAGCCACCAGCATGAAACTGCCGTTCTGCATCCAGATATTGCGCAGCTTGCGGGGCCATTTCCAACCTCGAGACCAGGAATGCTCCTCGCCGCGCTTCACCAGGGAGCGGCGCTGGAGCCATTCTCCCGGCGCGGGGATGGGGCACATGGCGCACCAGGCCCGCCCCCCCAGCGGGACCAGGATCAAGATGACCAACGCCCACCACACGATCCAGACAAAAATGATGGCGAAATTGCGGTTGCCTGCCGGGGTACCGAACAGACCGGTGAGGATGGACAGCACGAAAAAGACCAGAGTGATGGTCATCAGCGACCATTGCAACCAGCGGCTTTTCAGGACTGAGGAGACCCAGGGGATGGCGGTCAGATCAATACGTTTGGGCTGGGCTGGTTTGGGCAGGTTAGGCTTGCGCCAGAGCCACCAGGTCCCGGCGAGGGCGGTCCAGGCGACCAGGGCCAGGGCGCGGAAGAGGGGGAGGTTGGGCGCTACCCGCAGCTCCCCGATCATGAAAGGGTGGAGGCTGCCGCAAGTGACTGAACAGCGGAAACGGAACATACCTGACTTGTCGGCGGTGAAAGTGACTTCCTGGGGCTTGCCGGGGTCGGCGGTCAGGGTGAGGTCGTATCCATCCAGGCTGAGGCCATGCACCACATCCACGGAGGCCAGGCGCAAGGTGACCGTGTCGCCCTGGTTGACGCGGAGGGTGGAAGGCCAGAAGGTGAAGTTGTCGGCCTCGATGGTGAAGTCGTGGGAGGTTGGGTCAGGGGATGTCAAGGGAAACGGCGCGGCCAGGATCGCCGCGCCAATGAGTACCAGCAGGAAAGGGACAACCCCCTTGCGTAGTTGCCCGGATATATTTCTCACGGTCAAGGTATTATAAAGAAAGCTACTGGCCGGTGGGCGGGCCGTATTGGCTGTATTGAGCGTCAATCTTGGCTCGGATCTCGCTCACTGTTTTGCCCTGGGCGTACATATTCATCACGTCACGCGTGATGTCGGTGCAAATCCCTCAAGCCAGGGCGTGATTGTCCAGGTAGCAATCGTAGTTGTGCATGTGGCCCATGTTGCCGCAGCCGCAGTAGCAGGGCATCTGTTCAATAAGCTCACGGTTGGCGAAGGCGAAACGATAAGCCTCCTGGACTTGAGGCGAAGCGTCGCGCTGGATGTCGCTTAGCGAGGAGAGCGGGGCCAGCTCGATCTCTCTTTTGTCGCCGCTGCCGCAGGCAGTCATTAAGATTGCGGCGGCGAGTAGACCAATGAAGGTCAGCAGTTTACGCATAGGGATACCTCTCCAATACTTGTGATGATGGGGCAAGCTAGACTCCGCTAAGGCTGAGTCTTTGGCGTTGTGGCAGAGCTAATCTTAGGCGCGAGGGGCGGGGATGTCAAGGTAGGGGGGATTAGGGGAGGATTAATGTGGGGGAAATATTTTCGGAATGAAAAATCCCGGTAATTTGCGAGATTTTAGGTTAATGGAATTTCTATAATTTTTCCGCCGCGAGGGCGAATAAGAAATGCCCCCGCAACACCTTTCTTGAGTTGTTGCTTAGCTTTTTGCTCCATTGTGGACCAAGCCTTAGCAAGCTGCAAGAACATATCATGTCCGCTTGATTCACTTCCGCCCAAGTAAAACGCAACAATCCCATACATCAATAATAATGCTTTCTCGTTTGGCTTTCTTCTAATCTGTTGGTCTTTAGTGATCAATACAAGTTGATTTTCCCCCGCATATTCTAACCAAACCTCATCCTTTGTTCCCGGGTCAAACGTGTCAAGAACGTGTTCTACGTTTTTGCCAATTAGCCTTAACCCTGTCGCAAAGTCTTGGCCTATTCCTTCATCGATAATAAATTTTACGCCCATAGACTGTGTTCAAATTGAACGGCAGCCTGTATTTGGGGCGCTGGAATATTGAACCAACTGCCAACGGGTTCGATTTTTTGTTCTTCCCCTAAATACAAGTCATAAATATTGTTCGTTGGAATGCCTGTGCCTATTATGGTTGGGCGGCCAAATGATACTTCTGGATCAATGACAATAAGGCCATTGGCGCCTTTTGGATACCACTTGTTAGCAAAACCAAACTCCGTGACATCTTCAAATTCAAGTCTATCACTTAATGATTCAATAATCTCTGGCATAGCAGATTGTCCCCCAGTTAGTAATGCAATCATAATTCCGTCTTGTGGGAGTCGCAAAATAATTTCTTGACTTCCGCTTGTGAAAAATGTAGATCTGGCAAAATGAGGAGTACCCAAATATTCCCTCGCTTCGTCAAGAGCTTTTCTTAAAGTTGGAAGCTTGAAGCCCCTTTGCATGAACTCTCTAACAAAAACAAGGTCTATTAAATCAAGAAACGAAGCGTATGTTTTTCTTTCTTCAGCGTCTTTAATAACTGGGGGTTGGATACTTCTTTGAGTAGAACCCGAATAGGAGTAGTCGTATTCATAACCCTTTAAATATCTTCTGACAGTCCAGGATTTCATATTAACAAGTCTGCTTGCTTCGGCGATTGAGTAGGCCGGAGCGTTCAGGGTGTTGTAATATTCGTCGCCTGTGTATCTAGACATAAACTTACTCGTTTTCTTGTCCGTCTTTTTCCTTTTATTGTCGTCACTTACGGCATTTTTCATCTAATACTTTACTGTTAATTCTCTACAATTGATAGATTAAGGTAAGATTTAGTATACTATACAAACGTTCAATAGAACAAGAATTTTTACCTACAGTTTTCATTTTCGATCATCGTACTAAACGGAATCTATAGCATTCGACCGAAGAGAACACAGAGGATTGTTAAGTTTTTCTCTGTGTCTCTGTGGTGATAGGTTTGAAATTAGCGCTCAATAATTGGTGCACATCGAGAACTCATTGTCGAATCCAAAACGCTCGAAGGTGACATCAGAGATGTCTTGGCCGATGATGGGTTGGACGAAGGTGGGCAGGAAAGGCGGGCATTCTTCGGTAAGGTCGGTTAGGGCCATCAACTGAACCACCTGCTGGAAGGCTTCTTTCCCGTAGGTGGTTTCGAAGTAGTCCCAGAAGCAGGCTCCGGTGATGTAATAATTGCCTACTTCGTCCACGAGATCTTCACCCTTTTCATCCAGAGGGACGTAAGGGGTGAACTCCTGGCTGCCATAAGGGGACAGGTCAGTCCATCCGGTCTCTTCGCAGCGGTAGGCGGCCTCGGAGAACCACTCCACCCGGCCGGGTTGGGCCATGTAGGTGGCTAATCCCTCGTTGAGCCAGCCGGGAATATGCGTGTTGGCGACGAAGACATGGGCTAATTCGTGGGCCTGGCTGCATTTGCCAGTGAAGACATTCTCCCAATTGATGAACACATGCGCTCCGGCGGCCAGGTCTGAGAAATAGGGGCTGTTCTGGCGGGCGATCAGAACAATGTGAACGGCGGAGGCATAGTTGGTGGATATTTCTTCTGAAAGGGCGAAATGTTCATAGATCGGCTCGACGGGGAGCGGTATTCCCAGATAGGCTTCCAGGTCTTCAGTGCAGAGCCGGAGGTCTGCCAGGGCCAGGGCGGCGATGGCCTCATACTCGTAAGGGACGATAGCGGCGTAGTCCCCCCATTGCTTTTTGACCTCAAGGGGATCTACGGCGGCCGGCTCACCGTAAAGTAAGTCGATACATTCCCAATGTTCGAACTCATTCCGGCATTCCTGGTATTCGGCGACCTGGTTTGGGTCGCTCCGAGGGATCAGGACCGGAATGTCTACATCCTGTTCCAGGAGGTTGTTGCTGGGAGGATCGTCAGAATGGATGGAGAACACTTCAACTTTCACCGAGACCGATTGGAGCTGGGTGATGCCGAAGGTTTCAAAACTGGCTTGCTGGTCGAAGACAGCCGCGCACTTCTGGGGAGCCAGACCCTCCTGGGCGGCGATCTGGCGGGATACGCCGTTGGCGGTGATGACGACTTCGAAGGGTTGGGAGGGGCTGGAGCCAATGTTGCATATAGTGGCTTCCAGGGTTCCCTGAAGGAGCGCGCCGTCGTAACGGAGCAGGATCTGCCATACTGCCAGATCGGTGTTGGTTTGGGCGGGGGATTGGCTGGTGGCGGCGGCGGGGGTATCTTCCGGGGGAGGAGATGGGTCGGGGGTATCGACAGCGCTCGGAAGGTTGCAGGCTAAGAGGGCGATGATTAGCCCTATGCCGACGAGGGTAAGAGGTCTTTTAGCCGGTTGGCGGTGATACATGGCTGATCCTCCTTAGAAGAACTAGTGGACGTTGTTAGAACCCCGGCGGTTGTGCTTGCGAAACCATAAACCCTCCCGCAGGTCGAACCTGCGGGAGGGCGCTTCATGTGGAACGGGAGGTTAGGGGGTGAAGTTAATTGAACGGGTGGCGCAGTTGCCGCCCAGGCCGTCCTGGGTGCACATGGTGACGGTGGCTTTGGTGTTCTGGCCGGCAGGCAGGTTCCACACGCCAGCGGAGAAGTAGGCGAAATCGCCCGGCGGGATGTCCCATTTGGCAATGGAGACGCAGCCCGGGCCGCCTCCAAAAGAGTCCTGAGAATTGCCGACCGTGTAATTCGATCCTATCTCGACCACAGTGTAGGAGATGGATTCCAGGGTTACAGGCCCGGTGTTGGTGATATAAAATTCCAGGTACCAATCACCAAAGCAGAAAATCCAATTGTTCCAGGTGATGGAGAAGTTTAAGGCCTGGGTGGGGGTGAAGGTGGG
>CBDUUP010000040.1:0-18303 GCA_965370435.1 uncultured Anaerolineales bacterium
CATTGAGTTTCTTTTATTTGAATATCTTTTTTCCAGTTTTGAAGAATCTGTCTTTGTTCGTGATTCTTAGTTTGATCTGCTAATACAGAATCCATTTCTTGTACCATTGTTCCTATTAATGAACTTGTTTTTTCTAAATTATTTTTCTTTAAATCAATTAGTTGACTACTAATATTGCTGAGGACCTTCGACAGAAGTAACTTACCTGAAAGAATTGATTTTTCCACAGCGTAACGGTAGTGATTTGATATTTCAGCTATTCCAATTCCTCGGAAAAATTTAATTTTTGCCTTAACACAACTTGCTGTGGTTATTTGAACTAATAGCTCAAAATCCTCAGCCAACTCATATGCTCTATTTGCGTGTTTTTCCGCAACCTCATAATCGTCCAGATATATGTGAGTTTCTGCTAAACTTAGTTCAAGGTTTGACAAATGATAAGGATTTGCATACTTACTTTCCTCTGTTTCTGTCAATCCTGCCATATTGAACTCTCCTCGTGCGAGTTCAAAGCTATTCAATGCTTTTTCATAGAAACCATCTAGCATAAACATTTCGCCAATGCGCCAATAGCAAAGTCCTTTGACCACAGTATCCCCTAAATCATCGCTAATTTCCAGACTTTCATGAAGAATCTGTTGAGCTTTAAAACGATTCTCAGCAATCTGACTATGTACAGAACCCAATCCAAGGAGTAACCATCCTCGTAAAACTTTTTCTTTTTCCTCAATAGTCATATTCATTTTTGCGCGCGTTTTCTTTATTTCTTCCTCCGCTGATTCATAACTATTTTTTGCCTCGATTAGATCCCCTGAAAGATGTTGATAGTCTCCGAGGTATCTGAAACTTTTTGCTAGTTCTTTTGGATGTTCGTTGATCTTTATTCCGAGATCGTGAGCTTCTATTTGTAATTCAATTGCTTCATCCAGATTTCCGAGTAAAGAATTCGCCCAAGCTACGTGTTCCAGGGCTTTTCGTTCTGCATGAAGGTCTCCTACTTTCCTGGATATTTTCAAACTGTTATTACAGTCCTCAATGGCAGCCTTTGGATTTCCTGCAAACAACGAAACACTAGCTATTCGACGTTCTATGGATGCTCTGGCTACTTCACCTTGAAAAGACTCTAAAATGATTCTGGCCTGCTTATAATTTTCTCGGGCATTTTCCCAGTTTATTGCATTTTGTTTCCTGTAATAATCTCCTAATTCAATCAAAAGTTCAGCATGAATTAGGGGATCTACTCCACCTAGTTGAGATAATCTAGAAAGACCATTTGTGAAATCTCGTTTTGCACTGCTCATCTTTCCTTGATAACCTCTTTGAGTTCCTCTGTTAAGCAAAAGTCTAGCAAGAAAACGTTGACCTTCCCTACTTGAAATTTCTCTGAGCAATTCAGTGTACCTATTTTCGGTTTGCCCAAACGTCAATTTTCCTTCATTGAATTCGGTCGATATTCTCTGGAATTCGTTCCACTTATATAACATTAGAGCAAAATCATCCCGTATGGCCATAATGTCATCGGGTTGCGCATTTTTTAAAGTTGCCAATGCTTTTTTGATGAGTGGATCATCGGATTTGAATTCTTTTTCGCTAAATTCGGTTTCTTTCCGCCATAGTTTGCCCAATTCCCCCAAATATTCTTCTGGCACTTGCCGTTTGCGCATAAATGAAATCAGTGTACTAAGATCTACCTCCTCAATGTATGTAACACTGGAACGCACCTCTTCGGATTCATTCTCCCATTTACTTACTATACTGGGGTCTATATGAATAATTTTCGCCAATTCTTTCTGTTTCAGACTTGGCTTTATCGATTTACGACATATTCTCAATTGAGCACCAAAATAACTCATCTGACACCTCATTTACACTTTATGTCAATTATACACCATGAATAGGATGTTGTAAAGAAGAATATTACAGGAAAATTCTGATGACAGCATGTTTATTTTATGATATTGTGCTATAATGCTGGAAATATCAATTACATAAGTACGTAAATTTGTAGAGGTAACTTGTCCCGATATTTTCAGTAAATGGAAAATTAGTATGCTTGACGAAAGGAGGTCCCGATGAAACTTCAACTTGATCCGGTATCCATTACAGCTTGTATAATAAGTGTGCTTGGCTTTCTGATTGCGATTTATAAGTTCAGTGAGGGTCTATCCCAAAAAATGCTGCTCCGAATCGCGATCATTGTAATGGCAATAATTGGAGTGGGAGTTCTTCTTTTGGTTTTCATACTTATTTTGTAAAAATTCCAAAAAGCAGTCCTAGACACGATTAGATCGTGTGTACGTTAGTGCCTTCTTAGCAGACTTCAATAAAGCAATATTATGAGTAAACTAGTAGTCCGTCAATCGTTCTTTGCCGAAATTATTTTTTCGCGTTATACTATATTCAACTTACTTTCACTGAGAGGATAACCATGCTAGAAAAAGCACGCAAAATACAAGACCAGATCACCGCCTGGCGGCGGGATTTCCACATGCACCCCGAATTGGGCTTCCAGGAGACCCGCACTGCAAAAGTGGTGGCCGAGGCGCTCCAGGAGATAGGGCTGCGGGTGGATACCGGGGTGGGGATCACCGGGGTGGTGGGGCATCTGGGCGAGGGCGGCCCAGTGGTGGGCATCCGCGCCGACATTGACGCCCTCCCGCTCCAGGAATCTAATGAGGTACCTTATGCTTCCCAGACTCCCAATGTGATGCACGCTTGTGGGCACGACGCCCACACCGCCATCCTGCTGGGCGTGGCCCGCATGTTGTCGGAGATGGACGACCGGCCTCCCGGCGAGGTCCGTTTTCTCTTCCAGCCCAGCGAAGAAGGCTGGGATGACGAACTGAAATCCGGCGCCACCCGCATGATCGAGGACGGCGCGCTGGAAGGGGTAGACGCCGTCATCGCCCTGCACGTGGACAGTACTTCTCCGGCAGGCGAGGTTGAGATCGGAGAAGGGTTTGCCTCCGCCGCGGTGGACGCTTTCTACGCCAGCATCACCGGAAAAGGCGGGCACGGCGCGCATCCCAACGAGACCATAGACCCGACCTTCATACTCGCCCAGGTCATCAACGCCATCCACGGCATCCGCGCCCGCCGCATCAATCCCATCCGGGCCGCGGTGATCTCGCTCGGTTCAATCCACGCCGGAGATGCCACCAACATCATCCCCAGCCAGGTTGACATCAGCGGCACAATCCGCAGCTTCGACGAAGAGACCCGGAAGCAATTATCCGATGAGCTAGAGAAAGCCTTGGCAGTCTCTCGCGCCTTCGGCGGGGACTTCACCCTCAAAATAGAGAACGGATATCCAGCCATGCACAACGACCCGGAGGTCGCCAGCCTCATCCGCCAGATCGCGGTGGAAATGCTGGGAGCAGACTCCGTCAAAGAAGGCGAGGCCGAGATGGGCGCGGAGGACTTCAGCTATATGCAGCAGCAAGCGCCCGGCGCTATGTTTAGCCTGGGCGTCATGCTGGACGGCCCTCCCCGCCCCCACCACAACCCGGCCTTCGACGTGGATGAAGATGCCCTGCCAATTGGGGCCGCCGTGCTGGCCGAAGCAACCTGCCGCCTGTTGAAAACCAAGAGTTCGTAGCTCATATGTTGAACACCGCCTAATGTTTAATTCACCAACCACCAAACCCCAAGGGTCTTAGAGACCCTTGGGGTTTTTTTATACTAATTCGTACTACGTTATCCCTTGTTACTTAGGGTTCTGATGTACTCATCCCGCCGATAAGTGAAGCCAAATAATGGTAAAGGTTAATCAATAAGATGCCTGGAGTGATAATGAACGAGATAACTCCCCACCACCCCAGGAATAAAGTGGTTAATGTGAATTGCCAAAAATACTTGCCTATACATTTTTTGCATAGGTTTCCCTTAATTTGTTGGTATCTTCTCATTACCAACATGCCAATATTCTTGTAAAATGACACATATCTCGTAGGCCCTACTGATAAACAGCTTTGACAGATACTCATTTCCGCTCCAAAGAATTTTACCTAATTGAATCCATCCCAAACAAAATGGGGAACTTCAATCATTTGGTAAATGTTGTAACCAGTGTACTTTAATATTCTGTGGTCGTCAATAAGATGCGTTACCTAGTTTTAATATTGGTGGATGATTAAGAATAGTAACCCATTGTTCCACTCCGTACTACTAACTAATAACCTTCTAAATATCCATAGGAGGTATAATGTCAATTACTGAGGCTCAACAATCGCAATAGGAGACTTGCATGCGCAAAAAAGTTACTTTGATCACCGGCGCGGCTGGCGAGATCGGGGACGCGCTGATTTATCGCCTTTCCAAATCAGGCTCCACCGAGATTCTCACCATTGACCTCCAACCCTTGCCGGAAGAGGCCAGCCGCCTGTCCACCCACATCGAAGGCAGCATCACCGACAAGGCCTTGCTGGACCGTCTGGTGAGCGAATATGAGTTCGACACTATCTATCACCTGGCGGCCCTGCTTTCCACCCGGGCCGAATTCACCCCCGAAGCCGCCCACCGGGTTAACGTAGAGGGGACCCTGCTGCTCCTGGAGATCGCCGCAGAACAGTCCAAGTGGCGGGGACGCCCGGTCAAGTTCATTTTCCCCAGCTCTATCGCCGCCTACGGCATGCCCAACCAGGAGACCAAAGCCAAATACCCGCGGGTTCGGGAGTGGGAGTGGAACTATCCCACCACCATGTACGGCTGCAACAAGCTGTATTGCGAATTCTTGGGCACCTATTTTGGAAAACATTACATGCAGCTCGCCGAGGAGCGCCCGGTGATGCTCGACTTCCGCTGCCTGCGCTTTCCCGGCTTGATCAGCGCCTTCACCCTCCCCAGCGGCGGCACCAGCGACTACGGCCCCGAGATGCTGCACGCGGCCGCCCAGGGCAATCCCTACGCCTGCTTCGTCCGGGAGGACGCCACCATCCCCTTCATGGCCATGCCCGACGCCATCACCTCCCTGACCATGCTGGCCGATGCGGACAGCGAGTCCCTCAATCATTCGGTGTACAACGTCACCTCCTTCTGCCTCTCCGCAGCCGAGTTCCGCGACCAGGCCCTCAAGGCCTTCCCCAATGCCGAGATCACCTTCGAGCCGCACCTGGCCCGCCAGGGGATCGTGGATAGCTGGCCGATGGATACCGACGACAGCATGGCTCGCCAGGACTGGGACTGGAAGCCTGAATTCGACCTGGAGCGGTGTTTTAACGAGTATTTGATTCCGAATATTAGCAAGAGGTATCTGTAGATAGTTGTCAGTAGACAGTAGGCAGTTGTCAGTGGGCAGTGGGTAGTGGGCAGGTGGTTGGAGGTTCACCGTGGAGGTATAGAGCCATAGAGAATAAAAAACTCTGTGTTCTCTGTGTCTCTGTGGTGAAATTAATGAATTCATCAGGTAGGTGGTTTGCCTAGTCGGGATATTCAATGTATACTTTCAGGTAGCCCTGATATCCTGGCGCGCATCCCACTGGGGCTATTGTTTCCGATTAAGACAAGGAGAGAGCCATGCCTGACGAAAAATTCGAAGAAAAAGAACTGGAAAAGCGGGAAGAGAAAAACCGCCGCGACCCGCTTAGCTCGGTGGTATGGGCCGCCATCTTCATCTGGGCCGGGCTGGCACTGCTGGCCGACAATCTTGGCTTCTTGGATAATCTGAACGTAGATGCCTGGGCGATTGTCACTCTGGGGTCCGGAGCCATCGTCCTCCTGGAGATCGCCTTCCGCCTGTTGGTTCCCGCATATCGCCAGCCGCTGCTGGGCAGCCTCATCTTCGCCGTATTTCTGCTGGGGATCGGGTTGGAGATCCTGACCGGCGTGAGCATGACCTGGGCCCTCATCCTGATCGCTGTCGGCGCATACATCATCCTGCGGGGCGTCTTCCGAGACCGGGGCGAGGGGTAATACAACTTTGCGAAGGTTTTGACGTAGATTAAGATAAGCTGTCTTTCAGCATAAAATCACCTTCCGCCTGACTTTCGCAAGATTTGGTTAGCAGGCGTCGAAATACATTATCCGAGGAGAGAATCATGACTGACGAAAAAGAAATGCAGAAGCAAGAAGAAAAACAGGAGGAGAAATGGAACCGCGACCCCTTGAGTTCGATCGTTTTCGCACTGCTCCTGATCTGGGCCGGGAGCCTGTTCTTGGCAAGCAATATGGGTTACGCCGACGTCTTCACCCCCATCCTGGACAACCTCCCCATAGAAGCCAACATCATCAATGAAATAGATATTGATCTCCCATTCTTCAACGACCTAAACTTTCTGGACCTTATACGAGTGTTCTTCCTGGGCGGCGCGGTGATCATGCTCTTTGAGATCGCTCTGCGCTTGCTCTTGCCCGCTTACCGCCGCAGAGTTTTGGGAACCTTCGTGGGGTTCGCAATCTTCCTGGGAGTCGGGTTTGCCAACTTCACCCTGTTCTGGCCGATGGTCCTCATCGCTATAGGAGTTTCGGTATTGCTGGGAGGCTTTTTCTCCCGCCGCTGATCTGTAAGCGGCATTAGTGTGCGGACTCAGTCCGCCCCTACGACGTATCATCTACCATAAAGGCGCATTGCGCGCGTCCATTAAACTAAACACCTTCCCGCAAGTTACCTGCACCTGCGGGAAGGTGTTTTTCTATGGATGACTTCTCATAACCGTCCCAGGTTGAAGGTAGACATCTCGCCCCAGATGTATTTCAAGAGCGTCCACCACTTCTCGCGCCCGATGCAGCGGAAATAGGGCGGTTTGAAAGCCATGATCAAGTCGCCGATCTTGTAGCGGGGCAGGATGGGCGTGGAAACGATCAAGCTGCCTATATCCCCATAGCGCATCTCGTGGAGCATCTTGACCCCCCGGCGAGTCTCCACCTCGAAGAAGAATTGGTCATAATTGGGCACCCAGGCCCGCTGCTTGTCCCGCTGCTGCCCGAACATGCCCTCCGTCGCGCCGTAAATCTCCCGGATCGCCACCGGGCCGTACATGGCGGTCAAGGCCGGTTGATATATGGTGTTGATTCCCGCCACGCTGCCCAGCGTCATGATCTGGGTCTTCCACAAGTTTTTGGGATAGACCTTGTGCGCCTTGCGCAGGTAGCGTCCAAAGCGAAGGGTGGTTGGGCAAACGCCGCCCACCAGCGTGACGTTCTGATCTTTGCACTTCTCGTAAGCCAACTCAAAACGCCGCTCCCAGTCCTGGACCGTTTTGCCCCCACCCAGAGCGTCAATCTCATCCTGAGTGGGCGCCGACTTGATGGGCGAGAAGCTGGAGACGTATTTGGTGTAGATGCCGGAACTGTAGCCGTAATCCACCTCCTCATCGCCCACCTTTATCTTCCCCACCACCGAGGGGAAATTCAAATTCAGGTTGAGACCCTCAAAGAGGTCGAACCGCCCCGTGCTGAGCACGTAGTTGAACATCGCTCGCCCGGCGCTGATGCGCATGCGCAGGTCGGTTTGGGTCATGGGGATGAACTTGGACTCGCCTTTGGTGGTGCCCCGGGTGATCGCCCATCCCACCGGCTCCTCCCACAGCAGCGCGTTCACATCTCCATCCATCACCCGCTTAATAAGGGGTTTGAAATCATCATAGTTGGCGGCGGGGAAGGCGCGGCGGTAGTCGGCCAGGGTCTCGATCTGGGATGCGCCGTGCTGCTTGCCATACCCGGTCTGGGCATATTCGGCCACCAGACGGTGAAGTATCTCCTCCTGGGCTTTGGCGGGGTCGGCGACCGCGTTGTGCCAGGGTTGAAGCATGGTGGTCAGCATGTGGGTTGCGGCTTCGGGATTGTCCATAGTTCTGCCTCCGTGTGGGTGGTTTATGCAATCCTCATTTTACAAGGGTTGGCGTTATCGGGCAAGTGAGAGAGTTTGCTGGTTTTGTGTTCAACGATAAAATTCATCTCCTTTTTGCATCATCCCAGCAAAATAATGATGGTATTATGGGGAAAAAGGATGTACTATTGAGGCTTACATGGCGAAATACAAAATCATTGTCAATCCCATCTCTGGACGGGGAAACGGCGAGAGATCCATTCCTCAGATTGATAATCTGTTGACCCAATATGGCCTTGATTATGACCTGACCCTCACCGAGCGTCCCCTGCACGCGGTCGAGTTGGCCCGTGAGGCAGCCATGTCAGGGTTTGACGTTGTCGTGGCCGCGGGCGGAGACGGCACCTATAACGAAGTCCTCAACGGCTTGATGGAAGCCAAAAAGGCCGGGGCTGACTCCGCTGCGATGGGGGTGTTCAGCATCGGCCGGGGCAACGACTTTTCCTATGGCGCTGAGATCCCCGGAAACCTGGAAGAATGCTGTAAAGTGTTGGCCGAAGACCATCGCCGGGCCATAGACATCGGCTACGTGGTCGGCGGGGACTTCCCTGAGGGCCGTTATTTCGATAACTGCGTCGGAATCGGTTTCGACGCCCTGGGCGGAATCGTGGCCGAAAAGCTCTATCCTCTGAGCGGTTTCTTGAATTACATCGTCGCCGTGGTCTTGACCGTTTTCGTCTATTACAAGCCTCTGCTCCTCACAATTGAATACGATGGCAAGAAAATGACCATCCCCTCGCTGATGGTCTCGATAATGAACGGCAAGCGTCTGGGCGGGGGCTTCTACATGGCCCCGGATGCCGAGATGGATGATGGCCTATTCGACCTTTGCATCGCTTCAGCCGTCAGCCGGTTGCGCATCCTCACTCTGGTGCCCCATTTCACCAAAGGCACCCAGGCCACCCAGAAAGAAATCCAAATCTTGCGGGCCTCTCGGATCACAGTAACCGCGCTGGAAGGATCCCTGCCCGCCCACCTAGATGGAGAGACATTGTGCAAGGAAGGACAAAAAGTGGAAGTGGAATTGCTTCCCCGAAAAATCGAGATCGTTTGCCGGGCACCGGACTCGACCCCCACGGTCTAGTCCACCGCGTTTTTACCTGGTTCATGACACGTCTCGCCAGCTTGTTCTGCAGGATTGAGACCGAGGGGCTTGAGCGCGTGCCGGATAGCGGCCCTCTCATCGTTGTCGTCAACCACGTTAATTTCATGGATGTGCCCGCGTTGTACACCCGTCTGCTGCCGCGGCCCATCACCGGCTTTGCCAAGTCCGAATCCTGGAAGAATCCTATCAAGCGGGTGATTCTTTATATTTGGGGCGCCTTCCCCATTCGCCGAGGCGAAGCAGACCTGAAAGCCCTGCGCTGGGCGCGGCAAGTGTTGGAGGATGACTTCATTTTTGTCATGGCCCCCGAAGGCACCCGCAGCGGGCACGGCCGTTTACAGGAAGCCCACGCCGGGGCAGCCTTCGTTGCCTTGCAAAGCGGCGCCCCTCTCCTGCCAGTGGTCTATTACGGTCACGAAGTCTTATGGGACAACTTCCCCTGGCGGCGCACTGATCTGCGGCTCGTTGCCGGACATCCTTTCACCCTGGATGCGGGCGGAGAGCGGGTGACCAGCCAGATACGGGAGCAAATGCGGGACGAGATGATGTACCAACTAGCCGCCTTGCTGCCGCCCCAAAACCGGGGGGTTTATGCCGATCTAGACTCCGCCACCGAAACCTATCTAAAATTCCCCCCCGGCTCACAGAGCAACCTCCTTTACGCCAAAGATTGAGGGTTACCTGATTCCCACGATTTTAATAAGCGACGTAGGGGCAGGTCTGAGACCTGTCCCTACGTTAGGTATTATTTTATGGATGAGCGTCTTGGGGGCTTATCCAAACCGGGCGGCTGCGATCAAAAGCAAAGGATAGAGCGGCGTCCAGGCCATAGCGGTATAGTTGAACGAGCCTTCAATATCGCCCAGGAAGGCCAGGGTGCTCGTCAGCCGGTTGAGGATGGACATGCTGGGGTCGTCGGAGACGAGTTGTTCCTTGAAGTATTGGACCGCTTTGGCGTAATTGATCAGATCATCCCCGCTCAAGGCGGTTTTGACGGCTTCCAGCAGTTGGTCGGCCAGCTCATCAACTTTGGCTTGCAGGAGATCAGGCTGCTGGAGCATGCGGGTGAATTCGGTCTCACTGGCGTAGCCCAAAGCCTGGATCTTATCCCCGCTCAAGCCATGCAGGATGGCGCTGACGTCAAACTTGGAATCACTGGAAAATAACTGGAAATCGGTTTCGACCGCGATCTTGGCTGCGGGGGTCAAGGTTCCGAAGATGGTGAAGTTGCTGGGCTGGCGCAGTTTCAGCAGCCCGGCGGTCTTGAGCGCCATAAGGTCAAATTCATCTGCGGGCAAGCCGCCATATTGGCCGGGGAAGGTGATCTCTCGCGCGGTTTCCTCTTCGGTCAAATATTGGAATTCCCCGCTGAAACCGGATTTATATTTTTCCACCAAGCCGCGCACGAGTTGGCGTTGTTTGGGAGTCAGATTGATATTTTCCATGGGTTCTCTAGTATTAGGCGACGTAAGTGAATTATAGTACTCTTATGAGGGAACTGTCAAATAGTATTCCGCTTATTTTCTCCCCCGCCCGCCCCCTTCGGTAAGCTCAGGGTGCTTCGCACCCCTTATTTTGTGTGATAAATGATGGGGAGGGGTTTCACGGAGACATCGGGGAATGTACTTGAATTAACCAATTGACAAGTCATCCTTAGCCCGTGCGAAGCATCCTGAGCCTGTGCGCCGCATCCTGAGCCTGTCGAAGGATGCGGCTCTATAAGACTACTCCTCTTGGGAGGATAATCTGGATTTGGATAGCTCTACCAGAGCATCTGTGTCTCCGCGCTTTAGGGCTTCTTTCTTTACGCGCGTCCAGCCTTTTATCTGCCGTTCACGGGCAAAGGCTTCTTTTATGGACGGATATTCGCAGGTGTAGACGAGTTCTACCGGCAATCGGTCCGCGGTGTAGTTACACGCCTCTCCACGGTTGTGTTTGTCGAGGCGAGCATCCAGGTCGGTGGTGTAACCCGTATAGTGAGACTCGTCTCTGCATTTGAGGACATAGACCCAGGCTTTTTTCATCTATTCAAAAATTAACTCTCTATTTTGAAGAAACGGTGCATTTTACTAACCGGCTTATTGACTTGCAAACCAAATTCTACAGTGGATTCAACTTCATTAACAGAAATTTCATCAACCATGAGTGACTCAACGGATTGTTCATAACGTTGGTTCTCACCGAGAAAACCCACCGAATCTCCCTTTTTTAGTTCTTCACCTTCAAACAATTCGATGATGACAGCTTGCGGTTCGGGATAATAGTGCGTAATCTTCCCAATTTCCTTATAGTGTCGTGGCAGATATTCAATTTCGCCAATTTGTGAAGTTATTGCCGCTATAATGTCGTCATACTCAAGCAATTCATTCATACAATTAATGATTGCATGAAATAAATCCCAAGTTGTGGTTATAGCATATTTGCTCTTCTCTGCATCTTCAATTTGTTGATTTGTAAATGCAGATTCTCTCTCCAACCCTGGAATATGACGCTGGTGATTGGTGATGAATACTCCTTTTACGTCAGTCCGATCTAATTCGGTATGTCGTCGAATAATGTATTTTAGTAACTGCTGGAGGTCAGCCTCTGATGGATTTCCTGCCAACCCTTTGACTTCCATTATGATCGGTTGGTCTCCATATAGGATTTGGATGTCTTCTTCTCTTTGTCCTTGAGTGGTTTTATCCACTACTTCAACATTCTCAAATCCAATTAATTCTAGGGTCAGAGCCAGGTTCTCAACTAACGAATCACCTGTTGACTTGAGAATTGAGTGAAGGAATTCTAACCGTTCTCTCTCGGCATTGATTTGCTCATCTAGGTTTGATATTCTCGTTTTATATTCTTCATCTATTTCTTTGCGTTGTGATTGTAACTTCTTAGCTTGGGGCCATTGATACTCAGGTCTTGTCAACCAAGTATGGCGGGTAGAATTTGGAAATAGTTTTGGTGCTAGGTCGACTAGGGTCTCTTTCAGCATAATTTCGATAACAGGAGTAAAGTCCTCGAAACGAGGCAAAAATATTATGCATCCATCTTGGATACGACGAGCAAATCCAACTGCTTCCCCCAGTGAGTTTCGGGCAATAACATAGTCTTTTTCTTCGTCTAGGTACTCAAATATAGCAGAATAAAAAACGGGCTGGTTCACGGAGCGAGAGAGATTTCCAAACATATCGTCATTAAAAGTGATTTCTGTTCCTCTTCGGAAACCGACATATACTTGAATAGGTGACCAGCTATAGTTATTAGCTTCTTCTTCTCCTATTGGATTTCCTTCTCCCCATTTGTATGCCATGCTCTTTTCTGTGTATTCAGATGAGGCAAATGCAATAATAATTCCACCCTTGTGAATTACTTCGCTAAAATAATCTGAAACTGCCTGAGCTACAAAAGGTCTCGGATTAAAATAGGATTGCCGATTGGGTACACTAAGAACTGATGAATCCGATTTATAATTTTTTGGCATAGGAGGCGGTTCAGTTTCATCCTTAACTGTTGGTTCTTCTAGATCAATGAATATAATTTGTTGCTCGTGGATACTAGGCAGGTTATGATTTAACCAAGCGTAACTCCCTGATTTTGCATTATAGGGTGTTCCGAAGGATCCAGAATTGACGTTATAGCCTAAACTTGTAATGGCTTCATTCACTGTCTCTGGAAAATCTATTAGGAGTAATTTTGGTTCCGGGATAGTCACTTCTGTCTGGCCCATATTTACATTCTGCCTTTGTGAATAATTGTATGAGTAAAATCAAGCCAATTATAAAGGTAAATCAACCAAATGACGAGAAAATCGATTCATTCGATTGATAGCTTGATCAACAAAACCGAAACTTCACCTACTCTATAAAAAGGTGCGCAGCATCCTGAGCTTGTGCGCAGCATCCTGAGCTTGTCGAAGGAAGCTTGTCGAAGGATGCGGCTAGGGCAATCGCAAAGTTATGCATAGCAAAATAAAAAAACAAGTTATCCGCGAATAAAGATTAGTGTGATTAGCGGATAAATAAATTGAGGACGAGCTAATAAAAGTATCGCTAGTTTGCCTTTCCTCTATTTTTTCTAACTTTGCGATTGCCCTAAGGATGTTGCTCTTTTAGAGCCTCCCTCCGGGGATTTTAGCATTATAATTCCTATCCAGGCAACCATCACTCGCTGCCTGGATGTACGAGGTAACCTCATGCGAGCTGTAGAGTTGATCGTCAAAAAACGCGATAAACAAGAACTGACCTCTCCAGAGATCGAGTACCTGGTCAAGGGGTTCGCCGAGGGCGCGGTGCCCGATTACCAGGTCGCGGCCTGGGCGATGGCGGTGCTGCTCAACGGCATGTCGGACCGGGAGACCACCGACCTGACCCTGGCGATGGCGAGTTCCGGCGAGATGCTGGACCTCACCGAGGTTGTGGAGATCGCGGTGGACAAGCACTCCACCGGCGGGGTGGGCGACAAGACCTCCCTGGTAGTTCTGCCGGTGGTCGCAGCCTGTGGCCTGCCGGTGGGACAGATGTCGGGGCGCGGGCTGGGGTTCAGCGGCGGCACGCTGGACAAGATGGAATCCATCCCCGGCTTCCGCTGCGACCTGACTACCGATGAATTCCTACGCCAGTTGGCCGAAGTGGGGATGACCCTCACCGGGCAAACCGGCGACCTGGCCCCCGCCGACGGCAAACTCTACGCCCTCCGGGATGTCACCGGAACCGTGCCTTCCATCCCCCTCATCGCCTCTTCGGTGATGAGCAAGAAGATCGCCGCTGGAGCGCAGGCCATCGTCCTGGATGTGAAGGTGGGCCTTGGCGCGTTCATGAAAACCCTGGGAAAGGCCAGGGCGCTGGCGGAGACTATGGTCGAGATCGGCAAGCTGGCCGGGCGAAAGACCGTGGCCTTGATCTCCGACATGAACCAACCGCTGGGCAACGCGGTGGGCAACGCCCTGGAAGTCAAAGAAGCCATCACAACGCTGCAAGGCGGCGGGCCGAACGATTTCCGGGAACATTGCCTGGAGGTGGCTGCCCATATGCTGTTATTAGGCAGCCAGGCCGCCAACGAAGACGCCAGCCGCAGGATGGCCGAGGCCGCCCTGGATGAACGCCAAGCCTGGGAGAAATTCCGCCATTTGGTTGTCGCCCAGAGCGGCGACGTGAGCTTCGTGGACGAACCGCATAAGCTGCCCCAGGCCAGCCTGGTGGAGTCTGTCCCCGCCCCCCGCAGCGGTTATCTGGAAGGCATTCATGCCCAGATCGTGGGGGAGACATCCGTGATGTTGGGCGCCGGACGGGAAAAGAAGAGCGATAGCATTGACCACGCCGTCGGCATCCTCATCCACCACAAGGTGGGAGATCATGTGGAAAAGGGAGAAGCGCTGTTCACCCTGCACGCCAATGACCCATTCTTGTTGGCCGAGGCAAACCAACGCCTGCTTGAAGCCCACACCTGGCAGGATGACCCCGTCGAGCCGCTGCCCTTGTTCTATGGTGTGGTGAAATAGCTGAAATGCGAGTCTTTCGTCGATAAAAAACATCAACAATGAGGCACAGAGACACCCAGAAAAACCAAAAACTTAATGCCTTTTTGCCTTGATGGTAAAGTTTTTTTGGTTCACCATCCGCGAGTTCGATAATGCGCCAAGATATATTTTTATAAGTAAGGGGGAGATTGAAGCTAAGAGAATGATGCTCTTTCGATTGGGATAAATTTGTCCGCTTGTCCGGTGATTACCCTGCCGAACAAGCGGACTGAATATTTACGAGATGGGGTAGGACTGCGCGTTACAGCATGAAGCGCGAGGTTGCTAACAGCCATAACGCAACGCCGCCAATCAGCGCAACAACTGCGAAGGCAATCGTGGCCGCAACGATCAGGGTGCGGTAGAAGGCGTATTTTTCGGTTTCCATCGGTTTCTCCTTTGTATATTGATAAGAATATCAGTTGGTGTAAGAGTCTGGGGTGGCGAATTTCGCGCTACAACATGAAGCGAGAGGTCGCCAGCGCCCACAATGCAGACCCGCCAATCAGCGCAACAATTGCGAAGGCGATCGTGGCCGCGATGAGCAGGGTGCGGTAGAAGGCGTATTTTTCGGTTTCCATGAGGTTCTCCTTTGTAGTATGGGTAAGAATTTACTTGTACTGTGGTGTGGTAACGCTGAACGCTGTACAGCGGCAGGCTAGAACATTATTCGGGAGGCGACCAGCGCTATGAAGGCAGCCCCGCCCAACAGCGCGCAGAGGGAAAAGGCGATGATCGCCGCGATGACCAGGGTGCGCAGGAGCATATATTTTTTGGTTTCCTTGTAAGCTTCCAGTTGGGTCTCCTGGGTGATGGACATAGGAATATCTTGGGGCAAATTCGTCGCCGCGTGCCGCTCAGCGATTTGGGCGAGTTCGGGATCGGTTTGCAGGTATTCTTCAACCAGCGCGCGGGTATCCTCGCTCAATTCATTGGCCAGGTACAGCGGCAATAAATCGCGGATTACATCTTTGGTGATTTCCATGATCAAGGTACCTCCATTTTGATACCATCAGTGGCGTTGAACAGCAGTTTTTTGCGAACACGGTGTACTTTCACTTTAGCCGCGCTCAGGCTTATTTCCAGCGCCCGGGCAATTTCGGCGTAAGGCAGTTCATGCTGAACCCGCAGGATGAAAGCCGCCCGGTCAACCTCGGGCAAGGTTTGCAGGAATTTCCGGACTCTTTGGATTTCAAGTTGAGTCTCGATTTGTTTATCCGGCCCCGGCGCAGGATCAGCGTAAATGTCTTCCAGGGCGACCTGGCGCTTCCTTTTCCTCTGCTGTTCCAAGAAATAGTTGCGGGCGATGGTGAAGAGGTAGGCTTTCAGGGTTTCGGTTCGGATCTTGCTGCTGTTCACCCAGGCGCGGATAAAGGTCTCTGAGGTGATGTCTTCTGCCTCGGCGCCGTCATCCGCCAGCCAAAAGGCAAAACGGTAAACGTCGCTCGCGTAGGATTCGTATAGATCTTGAAAATTAAGCATGAGCCTTCTCTGATTATAGTATGCTTAACCATGCGAAAAGTTACATGATTTCCTGGATTGATCTGGGTTTTGCGGTATATAGTTTGAATTAAGGGTGCGTCTAAAAATATGTTCCCCTTTTATGATAAAACTTTTGAGCAAATCAGCCTACCCAATCCACTCGTCAATGCAATTCCAATCTTTATAACACCAAGCCGGGGGTTCTGATAAGACTCCAAGTTATTTTTAGACCCGCCCTAATTGAACGTTAAAACGTTTAATCGTTCAATCTGCTAACGTTATTCTCGCCGACCAACCCCACCCAATCCTCTTGCTGGCGGCATTCGGCCGCTTTCAGGCCTTGCGCTTTCAATGCCTCCAACACCCTCTCCTCTTGCTCCTCCAGGATGCCAGAGAGGATCAACCTCCCTCCCGGGGCGACCAAATCCGCCATTCCCCCCTCTAACAGCCGCACCAAGATAGGGGCCAGCATATTGGCGACCACCAGCGGCGCATCCCGGATGAAGAAATCCCCCCTCTTGATCTCCGCCACCGACCCCGCCTCGAACACCGCCCGGTCCGCCACCTTGTTCGCCTCCGCATTATGACCGGCCGATTCAATAGCCTGGGGATCAACGTCCACCCCCAGGGCCTTCGCCGCCCCCAGCTTGAGCGCCGCAATAGACAGAATCCCCGACCCGCAGCCCACGTCAATCACCTCCCCTCCCGCCGGAGTGAAGTCTTCCAGCATTTCCAGGCAGAGTTGGGTGGTCGGGTGGGTTCCGGTGCCGAATGCCATCCCAGGGTCAATTTTGATAGGGATTCGTTTACCTGGCGGCGCTTCCAGCCAGGACGGGACAATGACCAGTCCTCGCCCAACCGGGAGCGGGCGGTAATGCTGCTTCCATGCGCTCATCCAGTCGGCTTGGGGGATGGTTTTATAGTGGATCGGGGGAAGAGATTGAATGCGGCCCAGGTACCAGAGGGCTTCTTCCAAGTGGCCGCGCTTTTCTTCAAGTTGATCGTCTACGGGCAGATAGCAAAACACCCGCCAGGAGCCGGTTGGGCTTCCGGGGGTGTCTGGATTTTCATCAATTCCAGTTGATTCGATGACCACGCCGCCAGGGGCAAAACGAGCCATAACCTCCCCCACCGCCTCGGCCAATTCCCCCTCCACCAGCATAGAAACCTCCAGCCAGGCCGCTTCAGCCACCCAGGAAATCTTTCAATTGGTCCCAGAAACCCCGCTCCTGGGGACGCACCTCGGTGCCCAGACTTTCCGCCAACTTCTCCAAAAGCTCTCTCTGTTCAGCGTTCACCCGCGTAGGGATTTCAACATTAATGATGACCAACTGGTCGCCCCGCCCGCCCCCCCGCAGATAAGGGACGCCTTTGCCCCGCATCCGCAGCACCTTGCCCGGCTGGATCCCGGCGGGGATGCTGAATTTTTCATCCCCATCCACAGTGGGCACTTTGACCTCCGCGCCCAGCGCGGCCTGAGCCAGGTTAACGTTCAAATCCAAGATGATGTCGTTGCGCTGGCGGCGGAAATATTTATGCTTCTTGACCCGCACCTGGAGATACAAGTCGCCCGCCGGGCCGCCGTTCGGCCCCGGCTGGCCTTCCCCGCCCAGGCGGATCCGGTTGCCGTTATCCACCCCCTCTGGAATTGGGACCGTCTTTTTATGGGTCCGCCGCCGGGAGCCGCGCCCCGCGCAGGCTTTGCAGGGTGAGGTGATGGTTTCTCCCCGCCCCCTGCAGGTGGGGCATGTGGAGACCTGCACCATAGACCCCAACAATGTCTGCCGGGCCTGGCGGATCTCGCCGCTTCCGTTGCAGGTATGGCAGCGCGCCGGCGTGGTTCCCGGTTCGGCCCGCGATCCCTTGCAAGTTTCGCAAACCTCATCCCGGGTGATCTCGATTTCCTTGTCCACCCCAAAAACAGCTTCTTCAAAGGTCAGATCAACCCCATATTGCAAACTCTGGCCCTGGCGGGGAGCGTTGCGCCTGCGGCCCCGGCTTTGGCCGAAACCAAAGATATCCCCGATCCCGAACCCGTTGAAGATGCCAAACAAGTCTTCCAGGTTGATATTGGAGAAATCGGGCATCCCGCCCATGCCATTCAATCCCTCGTGGCCGTAGCGGTCGTAGGCCGCACGTTTGTCCCCATCGGAGAGCGCCGCATAAGCCTCGTTGATCTCTTTAAAGCGCTCTTCCGCATCCGGCGCGTCGCTCACGTCGGGATGATATTCGCGGGCCTTGCCTCGGAACGCCTTCTTCAGGTCATCTTCCGAAGCATCTCGGGGAACGCCCAGGGTTTCGTAATAATCACGCTTTGCCATTGCTAAGTCAACTATCAACGTATCGTAGGGGCGGGTCTGAGACCCGCCCCTACAACTAATCTAATTA
>CBDUUP010000041.1:0-17905 GCA_965370435.1 uncultured Anaerolineales bacterium
GCGTAGTTTCCCATTTTCCCCTGTTATACGGCGACCTGACCGCGGAGGAGAACCTCCGTTTCTACGGCCGCATGTACGGACTGTCCGGTTTGGATGCCCGTATCTCGGAAGTATTGGAGGTTGTCGGCCTTTCCCGCCGCGGCCGGGACCTGGTGCGCACCTTTTCACGGGGCATGCAGCAGCGTTTAGCTATTGGCCGGGCTGTCATCCACGACCCTGACGTGATGCTCTTCGATGAACCCTACACCGGCCTGGATCAGGACGCCTGCGTGATGCTCGACGAGGTCCTGACCACTGTGGCCGCCCAGGGACGGACCGTCGTCATCACTTCTCATGATCTGGTTCGCATCGCCGACCTGGCCTCCCGCTTTGATGTTCTTTCCCGGGGCAAGATCATCGCCTCCGCCCAAAGGGAAGACATCCCCCGCGATGGCCTGCTCGCCTTTTACCGGAAGGCGGTCAGTGGCGGCAAGGAGAAGGCCAATGTCGGCGGATAGCCGCACTCGACCTGAAATAAAGCCAGGGGATGGAATGAGAGGCTATCTGCGGGCCGTCTGGGCTGTGGTTTGGAAAGACCTGACCGCCGAAATGCGCAGCAAAGAAGTGATCTCGGCCATGCTGATATTCTCTTTGCTGGTAATCTTTATCTTCAACTTCGCCCTTGAACTGGTTCCCAGAACCCGCGTGGAAGTCACCTCTGGGGTGCTGTGGGTGACCATCGTCTTTGCCGGGACCTTGGGCCTCAACCGCTCTATGGCTATTGAAAAGGACCGCGGCTGTCTCGACGGCCTGCTCCTGGCCCCGGTGGACCGCAGCGCCATTTTCTTTGGCAAGGCCATCGGTAACTTTATCTTCATGGTCATCGTAGAAGCCATCGTGATGTTTGCATTCGGCATCCTTTACAACGTCAATCTCTTTCTGCCTGGGCTTCTGTTGGTCATTTTCCTGGGTTCTATCGGCTATGTGATCGTAGGAACCTTGTTATCCAGCATGGCTGTGCAGACCCGCACCCGCGACGTGATGCTGCCCATCTTGCTGTTCCCCGTCGTCCTTCCCCTGCTGATTACGGCGGTGAGAGCCACCAATGGCTTCTTGGATGGCATCCCGTTGAACGAGATCATGTCCCAGATCAACATTATGATCGTCTTTGACGTGATCTACTTCGCCCTGGCCTTGATGCTTTTTGATTTTATCGTAGAAGAATAGGGTATTATCGGGTTGAATTGTGTACTATAATCATCGTGATTAGTATCCGTAGTTTGGTAAACAAGCATTGCTCAACAATGAAAAGGAGATAACCTATGGAAGCGAAACCGCGTAATCTCGCCATATTAGATATCCTCACCATTGGCCTGGTCCTCATCGCCGCCGGGCTGGTATTCTTTTACGCGCCCATGGAAAAAATCCAGGGGAATGTTCAAAAAGTGTTCTATTTCCACGTGGCGGTCGGTTGGGTGGGGATGCTCAGCTTCATCGCCTCCGCCGGCGTTGGAATCGCCTACCTCCGCTCAGGGGACCGGAAGTGGGACCTGGTTAGTTTGGCGGCCATAGAGATCGGCATTGTCTTTCTCTTGATGAACATCATCACCGGCTCAATCTGGGCGCGGCCGATCTGGAACACCTGGTGGACCTGGGAGCCGCGTTTGGTCACCGTCACCATTATGGAGCTGCTTTATTTGGCTTACATGATGCTGCGCCAGGGCATCGAAGACCCCACCCGCCGGGCTAGATTTGGGGCGGTGTACGCCATCATAGCCTCGGTCAGCGTGCCTATCACCTACTTCTCCATCCGCATTTACCGTTCCATCCATCCGGTGGTGTTTGGCCCCGATAATCCCACCGCAGAAGGCACCCCGGGGATGACCTCTCCCATGAGGATGGTTTTCTTCTTCTGCCTGATAACCTTCTCATTCGTTTTCTTCGATCTGCTCTGGCATCGCATTCGTCTGGGGAGGCTGGCAGACAAAGTGGAAGAAACCAGACTCGAATCTCTTACCTAGGCCGGAGGCTTTAACATGACCTATAAATTTCTTTTAGATATACTCGCCCAGGTGGAAGAAACCCCAGAGAACACCGAATATATGATTGCCGGTTACGTCGTCATTTTCAGCGTCATAGCCTTGTATCTGTTCAGCTTCTACATCCGCGGCCGCAATTTGCAGCGCGACCTGGATTTGTTGGAATCGCTGGAAGCTGAGGACGAATAGCCCTCTTTTTTTGACCTACGAAGCCCAGAGTCTGCTGTATTGATTCTGGGCTTTACTTATTTTTTTTTTACAGGCGGTGTTGTGCAAAAAATTTTCCTGATCGCAAACACAGATTGGTATTTATATAATTTCCGTTTATCGCTGGCCAAGTCTCTGGCGGAAAAAGGGAATCAGGTCATTTTTGTCTCCCCGGCGGGAAAATTCGTCCCTGCCATCCAGGAGGCGGGATTTGAATGGATCGCCTGGGAGGTGGGCCGGATATCTATCCTCCCCTGGATAGAGTTGAAAGCCCTGAGATCGCTGGCGGAGATATACTGGCGAGAAAAACCCGACCTTGTCCATCACCACACCCTCAAGGCGGTCGTCTACGGTACCCAAGCCGCCAAGAAAAATACAATCCCCACGATCAATTCCATTGCCGGATTGGGCTATGTATTTTCCAGTGATGCGATTGGTGCGCTCCTATTGCGGCCCCTGCTCAAATTCTTATTCAGGGTAATTGCCCGGCATCCTGCCTGCCTGTGGATATTTGAGAACGACGGGGACCGAAATTTATTCCTGAATGGCAATATTATCACCCCAGATCAAAGTTATCTCATCAACAGCGTTGGGGTAGACATTGAGCGTTTCACGCCCACACCGGAGCCGGAAGGTATCCCTAGAATCCTATACGCTGGCCGGCTGCTGAGAGACAAAGGCGTGGAGGTCCTGGTGGAGGCGGCCCGCATTCTTCATCAATCTGCGGAAGTGGAGGTTATCCTGGCTGGCGAACCTGACCCCGGGAATCCTACCACCATTGAGGAAGAGACCCTGCGTGCCTGGGAGGGGGAAGGGGTCATAAAATGGGTTGGCTGGCAGGAGGACACGAAAAAAGTTTACCGGGATTGTCACATCGCCACCTTGCCGACCTTTTACGGAGAAGGCGTCCCCACTGTTTTGCTTGAAGCCGCCGCCAGCGGGCGTCCGGTCGTGGCTACCGAAATAGCCGGTTGTCGAAGCATCGTCAAAGATGGGTACAATGGTTTCTTGGTTCCCCCCAACGACCCTCAAAAATTGGCCCAAGCGCTGAAAATCCTGGTCCTTGACCCGGAACTGCGCAAGAGAATGGGCGCGGCAGGCAGACAGTTGGTGGAAGACAAATTTGCTGATACCAAGATAAATGGCGCCACCCATGAGGTCTATCAGGATTTGACAGGTTAATCAATAGAACCTTAGCTTGCCCATACTGTATTTTCATTTCGTGCTACAATAAAATGTATTCTTTTTCGATTGGGATAATATTTCAGAAATTTCGTCGGGTTTGGGTGATCTCTCGAAAATCCGGCGGGAAATGTATCCCTATTCTATTCGTGCAGGCTCAAGTTCCATGAATGAAATTTCGTTGAAGAGGGTTCTAGCATTGAGCATGGTTGGGACTTAAGCCAGGTTTTCACTTCTACTGGGGAACCGGTGGGTGTGAAGGAGGAAGATTCATGACCGATGATAAATACGATCCGATCTCTGACCCCATGAATACAGATAAACCTAACGTCGCCAGAATGTACGATTACTTGCTGGACGGACACCAAAATTTCCCTGCCGACCGGGAGATGGCAAATAAATTGCTCACCATTTTACCTCATCTCAAACTGACCGCTTGCGTCAGTCGAGCCTTCCTGCGCAGGTCGGTGAATTTCCTGATCGAACAGGGAATTGACCAATTCTTGGACATCGGCTCCGGTCTCCCTACGATTGGGAACGTCCATGAAGTTGCCCGAAGAGTTGTCCCGGATGCAAAGGTGGTGTACGTGGACATAGACCCGGTGGCAGTCGAGCACAGCCGGGCGATTCTTGTAGACACCTCTGGCGCGATCGCCATCCAGGCCGATGCCAGCCAGCCGGAAGTAATTCTCAACCACCCCGATGTTCAAAAGACGCTCGACTTTGACCGGCCAATTGGTTTGCTTTTGTTAACTGTTCTGCATTATATTGTGGATGATGAAAAGGCTTACGGGGCAGTCGAGACATTGACAAATGTGCTGGCGCCGGGTAGTTATATTGCGATCACCCACGGCTCTGCGGAAATGGTTAATCCCCAAGAAGAAGAATTATTTAAGACTTCAGGAAGCAATACCGTTAACCGATCCATGGAGGATGTCAGTAAATTTTTTAAGGGCTTCGAACTGGTCGAACCAGGGATTGTGCCCACACCGCTGTGGCATCCTGAAAACGAGAATGATGCTTTGTTTCATGAACCAGAGAAAGGCTATACCTGGGCTGCGGTGGGGCGAAAAGATAAGTAGGAAATATTGTTAATGGGCAAGTGCGCCTTTGGATTTGCAGTTGCATATCCAAAGGCGCATTTGTTTTTTTATTGAATGTAGTATCAATCACCCTGAACTTGCGAGAATCTTCTTATTCGCCCTCCAGAATCGCGTTGACCGCCGCCATCTCTTCCTCGCTCAATTCCCACTCCACCGAGGCGGCGTTGGCCTCGACGTGCTCGACCTTAGTCGCTCCAGAGATGACCGAACTGATCTGCGGTTGGGCCAGCAGCCAGGCATGGGCCAATTCGTTCAGGGTGTGTTCGCCCTCTGCGGCGAATTCGGTGAGCGAGTCGAGCAAACCGTAATTCTCTTCGGTCATGTAACGCTGCACGTATTGGCTGCTCTCGCCCCGCGACCCTTCGGGAGCCTCCAGGCCGGATGTATACTTGCCGGTGAGGAAGCCGCCCGCCAGCGGGAAGTACGGCAGGATACCGATGTTGGCATACTGGCAGGCGGGGATGAGTTCCTTTTCGATGCCCCGTTCCAGCATGTGATAATGAGGTTGGATGGTGACGAACTGGGTCAATCCCTGCATCTCGGCGGCGGCGTTGGCCCGGGTGAGCTGCCAGGCCGCGAAGTTGGACGCCCCGATGTAGCGCACCTTTCCCGCCCGGACCAGGTCGTCCAGAGCTTGCAGGGTCTCCTCAATGGGAGTGTCGTCGTCCCAGGAGTGGATCTGGTAGAGGTCAATGTAGTCGGTATCCAAACGGCGCAGGCTGGCCTCCACGCCCTCCATGATGTGATGGCGGGACGCCCCCCGCTCGTTGGGGCCTTCCCCCATTTTCCCGTAGACCTTGGTGGCGATCAAAGCCTCATGCCGTTTGCCCTTCAAGGCCTTGCCGATAGTTTCCTCCGATCTCCCCTTCTGATATACGTCGGCCGTGTCGAAGAAATTGATGCCCAGATCCAGGGCCGCGGCCAAGATCTCCTTGACCCCCGCCGCCTCCACCTTCCCGCCGAACTGGTTGGTCCCCAATCCGATGGCCGACACTTTCAAGCCCGACGATCCCAAAGAACGATATTGCATGGTTGCCTCCGATTTGTGATGTATGATGGGACAATTTTACCTCAAAGGAAGAAGGCGGAAGGGCCTGTCCTGAGCTTGTCGAAGGAATGAAGGATGAAATAATTGATAGGTGGATGGAGAAGTTGGCGCGCTGGGAGCGAGAGACCATTGACCCCCGTGAGCAGGAACTGCTGGCCGAGGCAAGGCGGGAGTTGAAGGATGCCCATAGTGCTTGACATGTGCTGATACTTGGCGTAGACTTACAGTAGTAGACTATTCAATTCCCTGAGGAAGGGAGAAGGCAATGCCTGGAGAGAAAATTCCAAAAGGTTTCAAGCTGCGGCATACGTTGAGGGGGCATGATCGCCCGATTTTTCGATTTGCATGGTCGCCAGATGGGCGGATGTTGGCATCACCATCTGAGGATAAAACCATCCGGCTGTGGGATGCGGAGAATGGTGAACTTATTCGAGTCCTTGAAGGTCATACTAATATCGTACATAGCGTTGATTGGTCGCCTGATGGGAGCATGATAGTATCTGGTGCTAATGATAATGCAGTGCGACTATGGGATGTGGAAACTGGCAAAAGGCTTCGGGTTCTAAAGGGACACTCTAATTATGTGCGGAGTGTGGCGTGGTCGAAGGATGGACATACTCTCGCCTCAGGTTCACTCGATAAGGCTATCCGCCTTTGGGATTCGGAAACCGGGGAATTGCGCCGTACACTTGAAGGACACACTATGGGTGTAATCCATATAGTATGTTCGCTGAATGGGCGTACCATCGCCTCCAGTTCTTATGATAAGACTATCCGCCTCTGGGATTCGGAAACCGGGGAACTGCGCCGGAAACTGGAAGGACACACGGATTCGGTGCGTTGTGTCACTTGGTCGCCAGACGGTAACCTGCTGGTCTCATCATCGGATGATAATACGATTAGAATTTGGAATCCTGAAACTGGACGACAAGAGGGGGTTTTAGAGGGGCACACTGAAAGGGTTCCAAATGTCACATTTTCCTTTGATGGGCAGTTCCTGACCTCCAAATCAGGTGATGGATCAGCTCGTCTCTGGCGTACCGAAACGTGGGAAACCATCGCCATTCTGGAAGAACTTACTTCGAGTTTTTGGCCTCCAAGTATCGCTTTCCATCCCACCGAACACATCCTCGCCACCCTCGGCGAGAGAGACACCGTAATTCGCATCTGGGAACTGGATTACGATGTCCTACTCGCACTTCCACCTATAAAACCCTCCGTCCACTACACCAACGCCAAAGTCGTCCTGGTGGGCGATACCGGCGTGGGGAAGTCCGGCCTGGGCCTGGTGCTCACCGGGCAGGAGTTCCAGCCTACCGACTCCACCCATGGCCGCAACGTGTGGACGTTTGATGAAAAGAAGGCCAAGTTAGAGAGTGGGCGAGAGGAAACTCGCGAGACCCTCCTATGGGATTTAGCTGGGCAGCCCGGCTACCGCCTGGTGCACCAGTTATCCCTCAACGAGGTGGCCCTGGCGCTGCTGGTCTTCGACGCCCGCAGCGAGACCGATCCCTTCGCCGGAGTCCGCCACTGGGACCGGGCGCTCCGTCAGGCCCAATTGATTCAAGGCGAGAGCGCATTGCCCTTGAAGAAATTCCTGGTCGCCGCCCGCACCGACCGGGGCAGCGTGGGCGTCAGCAAGGAACGGTTGGATAAATTCATCCAGGACTTCGGTTTTGACGGTTACTTCGAGACCAGCGCCAAGGAAGGTTGGAAAATTGAAGACTTGATAGCCACTATCCAGGACTCGATTGAATGGGAAGCCTTGCCCAAGGTCAGTTCCACCGAACTCTTTCAGCAGATCAAGGGCTTTTTGGTGGACGAGAAAGAGGCCGGGCGGCTGCTCTCCACCCGCGAAGACCTCTACCGCGCTTTCTTGAAGACTGAAGACGCCCCCGCAGAGACCGATGACCTGCCCGCCCAATTCGAAACCTGCATCGGGCGGGTGGAAGCCCGCGACCTCATCCGCTGCCTGAAATTCGGCGATTTGGTGCTATTGCAGCCCGAACTGCTGGATGCCTACGCCTCGGCAATGGTCAACGCCGCCAAAGATGAGCCGGATGGACTGGGCTACTTGCCTGAAGAAGTCGCCCTGGCTGGTACGTTCCCCGTCTCCGAAGACGAGCGCATCGGGAATAAGGAACAGGAGAAGCTCTTGCTTCTTGCCACGGTGGAGGAAATGCTGGCCCGCGAGATCGCCCTCCGCGAACAGACTGAGGATGGACTGCTGCTGGTCTTCCCTTCCCAGTTCACCCGTGAACACCCCGACATGCCCGAAGTTGAAGGTCAGTCGGTTGTCCTACGCTTTGAAGGCGCAATACTAAGCGTCTATGCCACCTTAGCGGTGCGCCTCTCGCACAGCGGTATCTTCAACCGCGATAAGATGTGGCGCAACGCCGCAACGTATAAAGCCAATGTGGGCGGCATCTGCGGGATGTTCTTCCGCGAACTGCAAGAGGGAGAGGGGGAACTGACCCTCTTCTTCGACCCAGCCGCCAGCGGCCAGACCCAATTCCAATTCGAGGAGTACATCCACACCCACTTGAAACGCCGAGCCATACGAGACAGCATCCAGCGCCGGCGTATCTTCGTCTGCCTGGAATGTGATACATCCATCACCGCCCGCCAGGCCGAACTACGCCGCGAACGCGGTCATAACTCAATTCGCTGCAACGTCTGTGATACGGAGGTCTCGTTACTCGACCGCGAGGAACGGCTTGCGGAAGCTCCCGTCTCTGTGGTGCATGAGATGGACGAAGCCGCCGACGCCGGACGTGACCTGGCAACAGCCCAAATCGTTCTTCAAGGCAAGATCGAGACCGGCGACTTCGACGTTTTCCTGTGCCACAACAGTGAGGACAAGGACGCGGTGAAAGAAATCGGAGAGCAGTTGATGGCACGCGGCATCCTACCTTGGTTGGATGAAGATGAATTACCACCAGGACGCCCCTGGCAGCGTTTGTTAGAGGAGCAAATCGAGCAAATCAAGTCCGCGGCGGTGTTCGTGGGCGAGGAGGGCATTGGCCCCTGGCAGCAGATGGAGTTGGAAGCCTTCTTGCGTGAGTTTAACCGTCGTGGTTGCCCGGTAATCCCGGTCATTCTTCCCAACGCACCTAAGAAACCCGAATTACCCATCTTCCTGAGGGGAATGACCTGGGTAGACTTCCGCAAGATTGAAACCAAGCCCCTAGATCGCCTCATCTGGGGCATCACCGGCGAACGCACCCGCGAATTCTAACCCCCCCTCCACCCACCCCATCCGCAATCTGCAATTTGCAACCTGCCACTTGCAACTTGCCACTACCCACTGACAACTGTCCACTGACAACTGCCTACTGTATAGAGTTGCCAAAAACCCCCAACCTTGCTACAATCAACCCATGAGTACAAACCGCCCCCGCTGGAACACCCCTACCAAGCTGACCGTCATCCTGGTGCTGCTGGCCCTCTTCGTATACCTGCTCTCACGCTTCAGCATCGTCATCGCACCGATGGTATTGGCCATGATCCTGGCCTACGTGCTGTCTCCGTTCGCAAAATTCCTGAACGCCCGCCTGCGCATACCCCTCACCCTGGCCGCCGTATTGATCTACTTGGTTCTGATCGTCCTCCTGATCGCTTTGCCGATCGTCGTCATCCCCCCGCTCACCGAAAACATCAGCGACTTTGACGTAAATTTCCAGCACATCCTGGAGGACGTCGAAGAGATCTTGAGCCAGAAATACATCATCGCCGGGCAGGTGATTGACCCGGCCGTGCTGGTTGAACAGGCCATAGGCTCCTTACAATCGCTCATCGAGCCGCTCTTCAGTTCCACCCTCACCTTCGCCGTCGAAATCATCGAATCGCTGGTCTGGGTGATCTTCATCCTGATCATCTCGTTCTACCTGGTCAAAGATTCGGCCGCCCTTGCATTGTGGTCTGAAAACATGGCTCCTCCCGCCTACCGGGACGACTTCATCCGTATCCGGGCGGAGATCAACCGGATTTGGGGAGCTTTCTTCCGCGGCCAGTTGATGCTGGCCCTGGTGGTCTCTATCATTTTCGCCGTAGTCGGTTTCATCATCGGCCTGCCTTTTTTCCTGGTGATGGCCGTTCTGGCTGGCTTGCTGGAATTTCTGCCCACCTTGGGGCACGGCATCTGGCTGGCCATTGCCTCGCTGCTAGCCTGGTTCCTCGGCTCCACCTGGCTGCCCGACGGACCCAATTGGGCGTTTACTCTGCTGGTCATTGGCCTGCACGTTTTCCACCAGCAGTTCGACCTCAACTATCTCATCCCTCGCATCATTGGCCGCAGCCTCCACCTGTCGCCTCTGGTGGTCATCCTGGGAATCGTGGCCGGAGCTGCTCTGGCGGGCGTGTTGGGCATCGCCCTCGCCGCCCCCACCATCGCCTCCGCCCGGGTCATCGGGCGTTACATTTACGCCAACCTCTTCAACCTGGACCCCTTCCCCGAGACCGCCGCGGAAACCCTTCCGCCGCCTAATCCTCGCTGGTGGCGTTTGCGCCGCCGCTCCTCGGCGGGGAAAAACGTCGCCAAACCAGATAATTCCTGATGGCCTCTGTAAATAAACCCAAAAAATTCCCCACCTGGAGTCCGACCACCAAGCTCGTCATCGGCTTGACCATTGTCGGCGTGGTGGGCGCCCTTTTGGTTCGATTCCGTTCGATAGTCGGGCCTTTGATCCTCTCCTTCATCCTGGCTTATGTGCTGCATCCTATCGCCTTCTGGATCAGCGACCGCACCAAAATCTCTTGGCGGAATTCTGTCAATCTGGTTTATCTACTCCTCATTATATTGTTGGCCGGACTGCTGACCGCCTCCGGCGTCGTCATGTTCCAGCAGGTGCAAAGTCTATTTGGCATTGTTCAAGAATTCGTCACCGACCTCCCTCAGTTGGCCGATGAGATAACGGCGCAGTTACCCAACCTGGTCTATGAGATAGGCCCCTATACTTTAGACCTCTCCAAGATAGAAATTGACCTGGTCGCGGTGAGCGAGCAAATCATTTCGATTGTTCAACCTTTGCTGGGGCAGGCTGGCAATCTGATCGCCTCCTTCGCCACCAGCGCGGTGGTGTTCCTGGGATGGGGAGTCTTTGTGGTGTTGATTTCGTATTTCGTGATGAGCGATGCCGGAAGAGTCCCCGACTTCATAAACATGATCGACATTGAATTCCCAAAAATCTACGACTACGACATTCGCCGGATGGCCCGTGAATTAGGCAGTATTTGGCATGCTTTCCTGCGTGGACAGTTGATCATCATGATCCTGGTCGTCATCTCCGGCTGGTTGATGCTCACCATCCTCGGCGTTGACCAGGCCATCGCATTGGCCTTGCTGGCCGGGGGATCCAAATTCATCCCCTACGTAGGCCCATTCATCGCCGGGATCGTGACCGCCGTGGTAGCATATTTCCAGGGTGTGAATTATCTAGGTATGGATCAGTTCTGGTTCGCCACCGTGGCAGTCGTCGGGACCTTGATCTTGGATCAGATATTCGATAATCTGGTGTATCCCCGAGTGATCGGCTCTACCCTGGGCGTGCCTCCAGCGGGGGTATTGGTAGCCGCCATCATCGCCGCCAACTTGCTGGGCCTCATCGGATTGCTCATCGCCGCCCCGGTGTTGGCGACCATTATGCTGGTTGGGCGCTACACGGTTCGCAAAATGTTCGACCTGGATCCCTGGCCTGATCCCGAAGTGACCGAAGTGGACATAAGCTTCCCCGGCAGAGGGATACTACGCCGGATTTGGCGTCGCCTGCGCAACCTCATCCAGCCCAAAAAAGGAGACTCGGATGACCGAGAAACCCCCTGAACCCAAAACCACTACCATAGCCGAGACCGACAACTATATCGCCTGGCAGGCCGAAGAACCCGACGGCGAAGTGACCTATCACCTGCAGCTCAACAGCGTCACCCTGCATTTCTTTGAGGAGGAGTGGAAAGAATTTCGGAAACTCGTCGCCGCCCTGGGTAAATAGGGCCGGATACCCCCAGTTTTCCAGGCCCCTAAGATTCGCCTAATAATATCTTGATGTTTTTATTACAGAACTCGCATCCAATGAACGCCCAAAAACTTCACTACCAGGACTCAAAAATCCAAAGTTTTTGTTTTTCTTAGTGTCTTTGGGTCTTAGTGGTAATAAAGAAAGGGAACCAATTTTTAGATGAGGCCTAATGAAAAACTGTCTAAATAACCTCGCATTGAAACTGCAATGAAGATAGTACATAAGTTTACTTGTCTTCATTGACACCCCATGATACACTGATAACGTGGCTATTTCTGTATTAATTGTAACGCCCAGTCCGGGCTTTGGAGAATTGATCCGCCAAACTTTGGAAGAAGCGGGCAGCTTTGCTGTAGCCCTGGAAACCAATGGCAGAGAAGCGATCCAACGCGCAAAAGAAGGGCATTACGCGGTTTGCATCATGGACGCCGATTGCGAGGATATGCCCGCCGATGAGTTGGTTTTCGGTCTCAAGGAAGCCTTGCCCGAATTGCGGCTGGTCTTGATCCCCCCGGAAAACGACCAAGAGGACACCGATTACGCTGGTCTCCAGGCCGACAGCTACCTGAGCAAGCCCTTTTATCTCCCCGATCTCTTATCCACCGTGGAGGAGGTTTTGGAACAATCCGGCATGCAGAAGCCCCCGCCGCCTGCCTTTGCCCCAGAGCCAACCGTTGAAATTCAACAGCCTGCGGAGGCAGTCTCGCCGTCTCCAGATTGGCTGCAAGATGTCTCCCGGGCCGCCCAGCATCTGACCCGACTCTCCCTCGAATCGGCTGCCCAAGCCTCCTTGATCACCCGGGGCAGCCAGCTATGGGCCTACGCCGGGCAGCTTCCCCAGCCCGCCGCCGATGAACTTGCCCAAGCCGTCGCCCATTACTGGGCGCACGACGGCGGCAGCGACCTGGCCCGATTTGTGCGCTTGGAAGCAACCGGCGGCGAATATATGCTCTACGCCACCAGCCTGGGCGGCGATTTTGTCCTCGCCCTGGTGTTCGAAGCCTCCACGCCTTTCAGCAAGATCCGCGCCCAGGCCGGAAACCTGGCCCAGGCCCTGGCTTCCGGCCCCAATGCCGAAATGCCCGAACTGGAACCGCTTATCTCCACCGAAGACAGCCAACCGGCCCCGCTTCCTTCCCAGCCTTTGCTCGACGACGTGCCTCCGCCCATCCCCGCAGATTGGCGTCCTGATCAAGTTCCTTCCCTGGGCCGCCAGTCTTTCCTGGAAGAATTATTGGACGACGAGGGCATCCCTGCTTCGCCCTCGGTTTTACCTCTACCGCTCAACAAACACGAACCCAACCCGTCCCAACCATTGCCGGTATTGGAAAATGATATGGAATTCGAAAATCCCCCCGCCATGCATCTGCCCTCCGATCAAGAGTCAGAAGTGGACCTTGACGTAAGCGAACCGCAGCCCGAGATTGAGCTAGACGCGCCCTCTCTCCCCAGCCCCGATCCCATCGTGGAGACCGTTGCCTCTCAGGTTGAGCTTTCCGAAGAGATCATGGCCGAAACCATCCCCTCCCAGATTGACATTTCGGAAGAAGCTATAGCGGACACCATGCCTTCCAAAATCAGCCGGGAATCCAAAGACAAAATTCTGGAGCCGGTTTCGCCCGCCCTCTATAACCTGACCTATGCCTGTGTCCTGATCCCCCGCATCCCCAAGCATCACCTGACCGGCGACCTGGCAACCCGTCTGGCCGAGTGGGTGACTCAACTCTGCCTGGCTTTCGGTTGGCGATTGGAGCATTTAGCCGTCCGCCCCGATTACTTGCAGTGGATCGTCAACGTCCCGCCCACCACCTCCCCCGGCTACCTGATGCGGATCATGCGCCAGCACACCTCCCGCCGCCTCTTCACCGAGTTCCCCCGTATGGAGCGCGATAACCCCTCCGGTGATTTCTGGGCGCCTGGCTACCTTATCATGAGCGGCACCCAACCCCCCTCCCACCTTATCAAAGACTTCATTCAGCAAACCCGCCAACGCCAGGGCGTTTCCAAAAAAGATTGAGAATCTAGGGTAAAATTAGGATTGGAACTCAATTTACCTATTAACCAAACTTCGGTTCTCTGTTTCCAATATAAACTCGTATCAACTGTAGAATCCATACCGATTCCAAATATCACCCCGACTACCCAACTATCTGACTACTTAACTACCCAACTAATCTCCCATGCCCCCAACCCTCTACCTGATTGACGGCCACGCCTTGGCCTACCGCACCTATTTCGCGCTGACCGGGGCGGGCGCCAACACCTCACGATGGACGACTTCGGCTGGCGAACCCACGGCCGGAGTTTTTGGTTTCACCAGTGTCTTACTGCGCCTCCTGGAACAGGAAGACCCCGACTATCTCGCCGTGGCTTTCGACACCGGCAAGACCTTCCGCGATGAAATTTACCCTGAATACAAGGCCACCCGCGCCAAAATGCCCGACGATCTGCGCACCCAGATCAACCGTATCCGCCAACTGGTGGACACCCTCAACATCCCCCGCCTGGAACTGGAGGGCTACGAAGCCGATGACGTGCTGGGCAGCGTGGCAACCTGGGCCGCCGCCCAGGGATTGGGCGTCAAAATCATCACCGGAGACAAAGACTTGCTCCAACTGGTCACCGAGCGGATCATCGTCACCTTGCCAAAACGCCATCTATCTGAAAGCCAGGACTATACCCCCGCCCTCGTCGAAGAGAAGATGGGAGTCCGCCCCGATCAGGTGGTGGATTACAAAGCCCTGATGGGCGATACTTCTGACAATATTCCCGGCGTGCGCGGAGTGGGGAAAAAGACCGCCGCCAAGCTGTTGGCCCAATACCAAACTCTGGACGGCGTCTACGCCCACGTCGAGGAACAAAAACCCGGCCTGCGCAAGAACCTGGAAAACGGCCGGGAGAACGCCTATCTCAGCCAGAAACTGGCCCGTATTGTCACCGACCTGGACGTGACCGTAGACCTGGAGGTCGCCCGAACCGACACCTTTGACCCCCAGGCCGTAGAAGCCATGTTCCGAGAATTGGAATTCCGCACCTTGATGAAACGCCTCAACGCCCTGATGCAGCGCATGGGAAAAGCCCCCCAGTCCCCGGAGCAATTGGGGATGTTTTCCACCCAACCTCAAACCGGTGGCGAAGCGCAGCCCGACGCTGATTTGACCGAGACCCATATCGTTGATACGCCAGAGTCCCTGGCCAATCTTGTGAAAACTCTGGAGTCAGCCTCCCTGATCTCCTTCGACACTGAAACCACCTCCACCGACCAGATGAGCGCCGACCTGGTCGGCATCGCCCTGGCGGTGAAAGAGGGGGAGGGGTATTACGTTCCGGTGGGCCACAACCCCGGCCTGGGCGCTCAACTGCCCCTGGAGACCGTTCTGGAGGCCCTGCGCGGCCCGTTGACCAACCCCCAGATCCCCAAGATCGGCCACAACATCAAATACGATTACGTCATCCTGGCCCGCTACGGCCTGGAAGTCGCCCCCCTCAGCTTTGACACCATGATCGCCGAATGGCTGCACGACCCCGCCTCCCGCAGACTGGGTTTGAAGAACCTGGCCTGGGTGCGTCTGGGCGCGCAGATGACCGAGATCGAAACCCTTATCGGCAAAGGCAAGAAACAAATCACCATGGCCGAAGTCCCCATCGCCAAAGCTGCCCCTTACGCCGCCGCCGACGCTGACCTCACCTTGCGCCTGATGCCGGAAATCCAGAAAGACCTGGAATCCGCCGGGGTTGCCGGGCTGCTCACCGATATGGAAATGCCTCTAGTGAAGGTCCTGGCCGATATGGAGATGGCCGGGATCGCTCTGGATTCCGCTTTCCTGGCGGAGATGTCCGAGGGTCTTGAGACCCGCCTGACTGAGATCGCCGCCCAGGTCTATGAGGCTGTGGGCGTGGAGTTCAATCTCAATTCCACCCAACAGCTTTCCAAACACCTATTCGAAACCCTGGAGATCACCCCGCCCGACGGCGCCAAGCGTACCAAGAGCGGGCATTATTCCACCTCCGCCGGGGTACTGGATGCGCTGCGGGATGACCATCCGGTAGTGGAATGGGTGCTGGAAAATCGCGAGCTTTCCAAGCTCAAATCCACCTATGTGGACGCCTTACCTCAGCAGGTCAATCCCCAGACACATCGGGTTCACACCTCTTATAACCAGGCCGGAACCGTCACCGGGCGCATCGCCTCCACCAAACCCAATTTGCAGAACATCCCCATCCGCACCGAGATTGGACGCCGGGTTCGGCGCGCCTTTGTCGCCGAGCCTGGGAACGCGCTGTTGGCCGTAGATTACTCCCAGGTGGAACTGCGCGTCGTCGCCCACATGGCCGACGACCAGGCCATGATTGAAGCCTTCCTCGCCGGGCAGGACATCCACGCCACCACCGCCGCCGCCATCTACGACCAACCTCTAGAAGCGGTGACCAAAGAGCAGCGCCGCCACGCCAAGGCCATTAACTTCGGCTTGATCTATGGCATGAGCGCATTTGGCCTCACCCGCACCACCGACCTCACCCTGGCCGAGGCGGAGGACTTCGTGGAGACTTACTTCAAGCGTTTCCCCGGAGTGAAGGATTACCTGGACGGCATGCGCCGCCTGGCCGCTGAGCAAGGCTACGTGGAGACTCTGCTGGGTCGCCGCCGGTACTTCTCCGCGCTCAAGAATCAGATGAACCGCAACCTTCGCATGCGGGAAGAACGCGAAGCCATCAACGCCCCCATCCAGGGCACCGCCGCCGACATCCTCAAGATCGCCATGCCCCAGGTGCCAGGCGCGCTGCGCAAGGCTGGGCTGGAAGCCCGCATCCTCCTCCAAGTCCACGATGAATTGGTCCTGGAATGTCCGAAAGAAGAGGTTTCCCCCACCGCGGCCGTCGTCCAAGAGGTCATGGAAAACGCCTACACCCTTAAAGTTCCCTTGAAGACTGAAGCCCGCGCAGGCGAAAATTGGGGTAAAATGGTCTTGGTAAATCCTGAATAAAATTTGCGCCCGTTCTATTTAATATGTAGCCACTGCCAGACCTTATAATTGCCATGCCTGGAAACGAAGAACTATTTCAACAAGCCATGAACCAGGGCCACTCGGCTGCCTGGGACCAGAACTGGGAGAAGGCGGCTGAATTCTACCAGCAGGCGCTGGATGAGTTCCCCGATAACCCTAAGGCCCTTACCAGCTTGGGTCTGGCCTTTTTCGAGCAGCAGGCCTTTGAAGAAGCTTTGAAGTTTTATCAAAATGCCTCCCAGGTCTCCCCCGATGACCCACTCCCCGCGGAGAAGATCGCCGAAATATACGAAAGAACCGGCGATCTGAGTCAGGCCATCGCCCAGGCCATGACCGCCGCCGACCTGCACCTCAAGAAGCGCGACGCCAATAAAGCCGTAGAGAACTGGACCCGCGTTATCCGCCTCCAACCGGAAAACTTGGACGCCCACTCCCGGCTGGCCTTGGTGCACGAACGCCTGGGCCGCAAACCCCAGTCGGTCACCGAATATCTATCCGTTGCCAGCCTTTTGCAGCACAGCGGGAAGACCAATGAAGCGCTGCAAACCGTAAACCACGCCCTGAAACTGGTCCCCGATAGCCAGGAAGCCCGCCAGGCTCTCAACATGCTGAACAACGGCCAACCCATCCCCCGGCCCAAGCGGGTCCCCGGCGGGACCGGCCCGCTGCGCATGGCCCGGGTCCGTGAGCTTGAAGCCACCAAAGCCTCCACCACCAAAGATTACAAAACCCTCGACCCGATCTCCGAAGCCCGCCAGCATGCCCTCACCGCCCTGGCCGGAATCCTGTTCGATTCCGCCGGGGACGACGAAGTGCGGGTGGTTCGGCGGGGACTGCGCCAGATCACCCGGGGCGTCACCGGCACATTATCTCTGGCCAGTCTTGAGCGCACCAAAATAGACCTCTACCTGGGCCAGGCCATTGACCTGCAGACCCACGGCCAGGACGAGCAAGCGGCGACCGAATTGGGCCGGGCCATAGACGCCGGTCTGGATCACGCCGCTGCATATTATGACCTGGGCTTCTTGATGTCTAATGGAGAGCGTCTTGAGACCGCGGTGCGCAATTTGCAGCGAGCTGTCAACCACGAAACCTACGCGCTGGGCGCCCGGCTGCTGATCGCCGATATCTACATCCGCATGGAGCGCTTTGATGATGCGGTGCTGGAATGCCTGGAAGCCCTCAAGTACGCCGACTCCCAGGTCGTGCCCTCTGAACAGGCGGATGAACTTCGCCAGCTTTACGAACCCCTGATCGAATCCTATACCCAAGAGTCTGAATCCGAATCTGAGGAGAACAATCCCCAGCAGTTAAGCGCCAGTATTTT
>CBDUUP010000042.1:0-17824 GCA_965370435.1 uncultured Anaerolineales bacterium
CGGCGGTTCGCTGCGGGTGGCGGGCGTTGACCCGACCAAGGATCCGGGCAAGCTGCGCAACCTGATCGGGGTGCAGCTTCAGTCTGCGGGAATGCCGGAATCCTTCACCCCTGAAGAAGCGATGAAGTTCTTCAGCGCCTATCACCAGGTGGCTCCCCGGTTCGACTTGCTGGACCGCTTGGGATTGGCAGATAAGCGAAAAACTCAGTTCCACGAGCTTTCCACCGGTTTGCAGCGGCGGCTGGCGTTAGCGCTGGCTGTCACCCATAACCCCCCGGTGGTTTTCCTGGACGAACCCACCGCCGGTCTGGACGTGCCATCCCGGGTTGAACTGCACAAACTGATGCGGGAACTTCAGGAGGAGGGCGCTACCATCATCCTGGCGACCCACGATATGGCCGAGGCGGAGGAAATGTCGGACCGGGTGGCGATTATGCTGGGCGGGAAGCTGGTCACGGTGGGCACGCCCATGGAGATCACTGCCACCGGCGCGGGACTGACCAAAGTATCGGTGCGCACCAAGGAAAGCAGCCTTTCGGGGGCCGGGATTTCGTTCCCGGCGGTGAGCCGGAGCAGTGTCAAAGATGACTACAACATTTATTTCAGCACCGATATCGGGCCAACAGTTTCGGCCGTCATCGCCCATATTGAAGCCCAGAAGGATACCCTGATCGATCTACGGGTGGAGCGGCCTTCCCTGGAAGACCGTTTTCTGGAGATCACCATCCAAGGAGGCGCCCAATGAGCGCTTTTTTCTACCACCTGGTATTCTATTTCCGCACCGGCGTCCGCGACAAGCAGTCGTTAATGATGAATTACCTGTTTCCTCTGGGATTCTTCTTTATGATGGGCTATATCATGCCAGCCATAAACCCTCCCTTTTTGGACACCCTGGTTCCGGTGATGATCGGTTTCGCCGTAATCGCAACCACCTCCCTGGGCATACCGGACCCGCTGGTCAAGGCCCGCGAGGACGGCATCTTCCGCAGCTATAAGATCAACGGCGTTCCGGCCTTTTCGATCTTGATCATCCCGGCATTGACCACTATTCTGCACCTGGTGATCGTGAGCGCCATCATCGCCTCATTCTCGGGTTTGGTTTTCAAAGCGCCGATGCCGGAGAACTGGGCTGGTTTTGGACTGTCCTTCATCGCCTTGGCGGTGGCCTCGACGGGTCTGGCGGTGTTGATCGGGGTGGTTTCCCCCAGCACGCGGATGACGATATTGTGGTCGCAGGTGATCTTTCTTCCCTCCATGCTGTTGGGCGGGTTGATGCTCCCTTACAGCATCCTGCCGGATGCGGCCAAAAAGTTCTCTCAGCTTTTGCCCGCTACTCATGCGATGAACGCTATCAATGGGTTGGGGATGGGGATCACACCTGATTTTGATCCCTGGGTTTCGATCGGTATTTTGTTTGCCGCCGGGGTTGTGGGGTTTGGGTTGGCGGTTTATCTTTTCAGTTGGGATAGCAAGAACGCGGTGCGGCGAGGGAGTCCGCTGTTGGCGTTGTTGGTGCTGCTGCCTTTTGTGGTGGGGATGTTCTTTCTGTAAGAGGCGGTTTCGTGTAGGGCAGGCACAAGGCCTGCCCCTACAAGCATCTTCGTTGAAGCAACCTCCCGCAGGTTGGGAACTTCGTTCCTTACACCTGCGGGAGGTTTACGCGTTAGCCTTAGTCTGGCGGGGGCCAGGTGAAGTCGGAGGGGAGGGTGGGGCCGGGGGGGCGCAGCCAGCGCAGCCAGCCGCCCTTGCGGGGGGATTGGAGTTGGGGGGATTGTTTTTCTAATCCGATCAGGAAGATGCTGATGACCAGCAGACCGGTGCCGATCCATTGCTGGAGGGTCAGGCGTTCGTTGAGCCATAATTGGGCCAGCAGGACGGTGATGAACAACTCGCTGAGGCCCAATAGGGCGGTCTGCATGCCGCCCAGGTTCTTGACGCCCATGAAGAGCAAGATGCGGGAGAAGAATGTGACCAGGGTGAGACCCAATACCGGCAGGAGGGCGTCTGCGGCGGTGGGCAGGGTGAAGGTTTCGGTGAAGAGATAGACCGGCACCACCACGGCGCTCATGGAAAGCAGGGTGTAAAGGGTTACGGTGGGGGCGGGGATGTCGAGGAGGACGCGCTGGTTTATGGGCAGGTGCAGGGCATAGAGGGTGGAGGCGATGAGCATTTGCAGCGCGCCCCAGAGATCGACGGTCCCGGTGTTGAACTGGATGAGCAAGAAGATGGCGGGGATGGCCAGAATGATGCGGATCATGGTCAGGCGGCCTTGGGGTTGGTTATCCAGGATCAGGAAGAGGGCGACGAAGACCGGATAGAGCATGTAAAGCAATTGGCCTACTCCGGCGTCAATTTCTCCCAGAGCGCGGTAATAGAAAATAGAGCCTAACCCATTGATGCCCCCGGCCAGGAGGCAGCCCCCCAAGCCTACCGGATAAATGTATAAGTAGCGCCGCCGAAAGAGGAGGATGACGAGCAGGAGCAGCAAAGCGGCGAAGAGGGTGCGAAAGGCGACCACCGCCAGGGGCTGCATCCCGGCTATGATAGCCTGCTTGCCAAAGATGGGGGCCAGGCCTAAAAAAAAGGCCGAGGTCAAAGCCGCGTTGATGCCTTTGACCCGGCGTTTTTCAGATTTCTGGGATTGCTGCACGACGCTCAAAGTGCGGTCCATGTCCTTGAATTCTGTTCAGGGATTGACGAATGGGGCATTACGCTTCGTCGTTACTCCCAATCGGGGGGAGATGCATTCACTTGACCAAAGCGCGGACTTCGTCAAGCAGTTCGTCGTTCATGAAGTCGCCTTTCTGCATCAGGGACTCGATCTGTCCGCTCAGGCGTTCTTTCTCTTGCAGGGTTAGCTCTTTGGCGGTCACGACGATGACGGGGATCTCGGCGGTCTCGGGGTTTTGTTTGAGGGCGTCCAACACGCCGAAGCCGTCTATCTCCGGCATCATCAGGTCGAGGATTATCAGGTCAGGTTTTTCGCGTTTCGCCAGGGCGATGCCCTTTTTTCCGTCAGTAGCCTCGAACAGCTCGTAGTTGCCTTGAGCCTGGAGGATGCGCCGGATGAGCAGTCGAACCTGGGCATTGTCGTCAATGATGGCGATGCGGGGGTAGCGGTCAATGGTGACCCGGTTGAGGGCTGCCAGCAGGCCTTCTTCGGGGGAATCTTCCATAGTTTTGGAGGGCAGCACCACGTTCTTGGCCCAGCCCTCGCCCAGCACAGTTTTCTCGATGGGCATGGTGTGGCCGGTGCAGTTCACCACGATCACGTCGGTGGGTTTGATCTCTCCGGCGCGGACTAATTTGATCAATCCGGCGAAAGCGACGCCGGTGGCCGGTTCTACGGAAAGCCCTTCCATCTTGGCGATGATGTGGATGGCGCGGAAGGCTTCATCGTCGGTAACGCTCTCGAAGACGCCGCCGCCCCGGCTCTTCATCCGGCTGCGCAGTTCGGTGTAGGTGCGGCCCGGATCGCCGGTGGCCAAGGTGGCGATGTGGGTGCGGGGGGAGCGGACGGGTTCGGCGACATCCAGGTCCAGCTTCCAGGCGTGCACCATAGGGGCGCAGCCTTCGGTCTGGATGTTGGCGAGGGCGGGTGAGCGGTTGACCAGGCCCAGTTCGCGCAGTTCGTCGAATCCCTTGAGCACGCCCAAAGGCCCCAGCCCGCCGCTCACAGCCTGGACGTACCAGTCGGGGGTGCGCCAGGGGGCGGGGGGGTGTTGGTTGTCGTTGGCGTTGGCGGGCGGCCCCAGGATGGCGGTGAGCTGCTCGGCGATCTCGAAGGATATGGTCTTCATGGCTTCCAGGGAAGGGATGGAAAGCGCGCCGCGGTCGTTGTACATATCCCGCTGGCGGGCAAATTCAGCGGCCACTTGCTTGGCCTGGTCGTAGGAGCCGGTGACTTTAACCACCTGGGTGCCGTAGATGGCGACTTCCCGCATTTTTACCGCCGGAACCAGGCTGGTGAGGAAAGCCCAGAGCTTGATGCCGGCCCGGGCGGCGTAAGCCGAATAAGAGATGGCGACGTTGCCAGTGGAGGCCACCACGGTCTCGGTGATTCCGGCTTCTTTCAGGGCGGCGATGGTGACGGCGGCCTGGCGGTCTTTGAAGGAGGCGGTGGGGCCTTGGCGCTCATCTTTGATGTAGATGTGGGGGAGGCCCAGCATCATGCCCAGGTTGGCGGCCCGGATGAGGGGGGTGCCGCCCTCGCCCAGGGTGAGTTCGGGGTTGGGGGAGCGCACCGGAAGCAGCTCCCGGTAGCGCCAGATGTCGAAAGGCCTGCCGCTCAACTGCAAGGGCAGGGTTTGGCGCAGGGTTTCGTAATCGTAGCGCGCTTCTCTCCATTGGCTTTCGCAGCGCGGGCAGGCCACGGAGGAGGGAAAGTAGGGGGCGGTATGCCCGCAGTCAAGACATTCGATGACGAAATGGGATGCCATAAGGTTGTGGGTTTATTCCTTGGATAGGTTTTCGTAGCGTTCCAGGGCTTGTTGGAGGCTTTCGAGTATTTGTTGTTCGCTGGTAGACCCCTTGGACAGCATTTCTTGGCCGAAATCCTTGAGGCTCTGTTTCTGCTCGGCGGTCAATTCGCCGCCGGAAAGAATGATGACCGGTATTTGACTGAGTTCGGGGTCGGTGCGCAGGGTTTCGAGCAGAGAGAATCCGTCCAGATTGGGCATGAACAGGTCTAGGATAATCGCCTGGGGGGGGTGGTCGCGGATCTCGGTCAGCCCTTTCAGGCCGCCTTCGGCCAGCCGGACCTGGTAGTTGCCAGTGTTGACCAGTATCTTCTCAACCAGGCGCAGGTCGTTGGGGTCGTCATCTATGACCAGGATATCGTTGATGCTGCCGTCGGCGTTCAGCCGCTCTACGGCGTTGACCAGTTCATTTTCCAGAATGGGCTTGACCAGGTAATCGGTCGCGCCCAGGTTGAATCCTTTTTCCCGGTCTTCGACGATGCTGCAAATGATCACCGGGATATTCTGGGTTTCGGGGTGGGCTTTGAGGGCCTGGATCACGTCCCAGCCGTCGTGTTCGGGCATCATAATGTCGAGGGTGATGGCGAAGGGGCGTAATTCTAAGGCTTTTTCTACCGCGTTGGCGGGGTCGGTGAGGGAGATGACGGTGTAACCGTGAGGCTTCAAGTAACGTTCGTACAGGCTGATGACCTGGACGTCGTCATCCACAGCCAGGACTATCTTGCCCTGGGGTTTAGATTGGATGGTCTCTTGGGTCTCATTGGTCTCTATGATGGCTTCATCCTGGACTGGTTCTTCTGCAACTTGAACGGGGCCGGCGACCGGCAGGGTGAAGTAGAAGGTGCTACCCTCGCCGATCTCGCTTATTAGGTCAATGCGGCCTCCCTGCATTTCGATCAGGTGGCGGGAGATGGAAAGCCCCAGGCCGGAGCCGCCGGTCTTGCGGGTGGGGGAGGTGTCCACCTGGGAGAAGGGTTCGAAGAGCGCTTCCTGGTCTTCCTGGGCGATACCGATGCCGCTGTCGGTCACGCTGATGACGACCTCCGGGCTGCCTTCGGGGCCTTCTTGAGCTCGGCCTTCTACGTGGATATTGCCATCTTCGGTGAACTTGGTGGCGTTCTGGAGCAAGTTGAGCAGCACCTGGCGGACCCGGGTGCGGTCGGCATATACGGTGGGGAGGTCTGCGGGGATGTCATGGGTGAGGGTGATGGAGGTTTCTTTTATCAAGCCGGTGGCGGTGGACATCACGCCCATGATAATGTCGTTCAATTCCACTTCTTCGATAGCCAATTCCATCTTGCCCGCTTCGACCTTGGAGAGGTCCAGGATGTCGTTGATCATGTTGAGCAGGTGCTGGCCGGAGGAGTGGATGGCTTCCAGGTCTTGCTGTTGGGTTTCGTTGATGGGGCCGTCAATGCCCTTGAGGATGACCCTTGAGAAGCCGATGATGGAGTTGAGGGGGGTGCGCAGTTCGTGGCTCATGTTGGCCAGGAATTGGCTTTTCAGCCGGTCGAGTTCGCGGATCTCTTCCATGGCTTGCTGGGTGATCTCGAAGGAGCGGGCGTTGTCTACGGCCACGGCGATCTGGTCGGCCAGAATTTGGAGAACGGCTACGTCGTCGAGGCTGAAGGCGTCTATTTCGCTGGACTGCACGTCGAGGGCGCCCATGACCCGATCGCCGATCTTGAGGGGGACGGCCATCTCGGCCTGGGTATCAGGAAGGAGGGGGTGGGGGCGGTGGTTGGGGTCCTGGGCGACGTTGTTGACAACGAAGGGCTGGTCGGTGTTGTGAACCATCCAGATAACCGACTTGGGGGCTTCGGGTTCGATGGGCAGTTTGTGTTCGGTACGGATCATCTCTGCCCCGGCTTCGCCGGTGGAGGCGCGCACTACCGACCAGGTTCCGTCTTGCAGGAAGATGGAGGCGTGGTAATAGCCGAAGCGTTCCTTCACCAGGTTGACGGCCCGGTTGAGCAGGGTTTCGAAGGCCAGGGTGCTGGAGGAGTCGCGGGCGATCTCGGCTGCGGTTTGGAGCTGGCTGGCCCGGCGGGTGGTCTCTTCGAGGAGGCGGATGGTTTGCACGGTGACTGCGGCCTGGTTAGCCAGACCCATCAGGCGGCGGATCTCTTTTTCGGGGAAGCTGGTGGTTTGCTGGTAGGTGGCGATGATGTGGCCGATCCAACGCCCGGCCACGACCAGGGGGGTGAATAGCACGCTGTTGGCGTTGAATTTACCCATGAAGAGGGCGCGGGTGGCTTGGTCCATGCGGGGGTCGTCGGCGATGGATTCAATAATTGTAGGCCGGTCCGACCAGAGGAGCAATTTTACGTTGGGCCATTCGCGGAGGTTGAAACGCAGGTCGCTAATTTCTTCGCCCGAGTCAATGTGGGACCAGCGGGCCAGGGGAGAAAGGCGTTCGGGGGTGTCATCGCCCACCCAGGGGGTGTCGAAGGCGCTGACCAGGACGTGGCGGGCGTTTTGGCCCAGAATGGTATAGGTGCGCAGGACGGTGAGAACGTCCTGGAAGGTTTGGGCGGCGTTCAATTCACCGCTGGCCTGGTAGAGGTTGGCGGTCTCGGTGAGGGCGGCTTCGGTTTGCTCGAACAGCCGGGCGCTTTGGATGGCGGTGGAGGCCTGGATGACGATGGTTTCGGATAGGCGCATCTCGTCTATGGAGAAGGAGGCGTGGGTATCCAATTTGGCGATGGCGACGATGCCGATGACCTCCCCGCCGGTTATCAGGGGCAGCATGATCATGGTCTGGTAGCCGCGTTCACGGGTCAGGTCAGCGATGGCCTCGGTGAGGATATTGTTCTGAACGTCTTCGATCTCCAGGAGTTTCTGGGTGTTGATCACTTGTTGAATGGCCGGATTATGGCGCACCGGCATCTCTCGGCCTACGGCGCTCTCCCGGCTGGCGATCTGGGAGTGGTCGGCGATGACGCTCAGGGCGGAGCGGTCTTCGTTCAACAGGGAGATGCTGACTTCTCCGGCGGAAGCGGCCTGGCTCAGTTCGTCGGCCACAATGTGAAGGCTATCGGACAGGTCCAGGGTGGCCGCCACCGCAGACACCACCCGGTTGATCAGAGCCAATTCCTTGCTGCGCTGCTGGGCTTCCTGGGCGCGTTGTTCGGCCAATTCAACGTTGCGCAAACTTTCGGTGGCTACGGCAGCCTGGGAGACCAAGGTGGTCATCCGGCGGATCTCGGCTTCGGGGAAGACGGTGGTTTGTTTGTAGAAGGCGTTGACGTAGCCCAACCACTGACCGCCGACCACCAGGGGGACAAAGATAGTACTCTTGGCTCCCAGTTGGTTGACGAATACGTTCCGGGTGATCTCGTCCACGCGGGGGTCCTGGAGGATGTCTTCTATGAAGGTGGGGCGGTCTTGGAGCAGGATGCCTTTTTCAAAGAAAGTTTCGGTGATGGGGAAGCGGGGGGTGAATTCTCCTTCTTCTTCCTGCCAACGGGCCATGACCAGCCCCCATTCGGGGAGGTGGTTGGGGGAATAGGTGTGGTCGAACAAGAAAAGGGCGATGAGGTGAGAATTTTCTCCCAGAGCGGTGTGTTCTCGCAGGACGTTGAGGATGTCGTCGAAGGCGCTGGCGGTGTTGATCTCGGCGCTGGCCTGGTAGAGGGCGTCGGTTTCGGTGAGGGCGGTTTGGGTCTGGTCAAAGAGGTGGCGGGCTTCTAAAGCTAAGCCGACTTGCTCCACAACTGCTTCCACGGTGGCGATGTCTTCCTCGCTCCAATTTTCAGCTTCTTCACTGTCGAATCCCAGGACGCCGATCACCTCGCCATGCAGATTGATGGGCACGGCCAGAGCCTGGTCTTGCTGTCCGTTGGTGGTCTGGACGGTTTCGGCCTTTTGCACGGCCTGGGACATTCCCGGCAGCCATTCCTCCGGGGCGGCGCCAAAGCCTTCCATGCTGATGGCTATGTCTCGTTGAATTTCGGGCGTGACCAGGGGGCGGGTGTCTATCTCCAGGGATGCGGAAACCTGCTCCCATTGCGCCTCCTGGGGGGGCGCTTGGGGCGGGGGCGGGGCGGATTGCAGTTGGTTGATGGTTTCTTCGAGTTGGTTGATGCGTTCCAGGAGGAGCTGTTCCTGGTCGGGGGCGGCGTTGGGGGAGGGGAGATCGCTAACCCGGTCGCCCAGGTCTTCGAATAGGTATTCCAACCCTACGGCCAGTTCGGAGAGCGATTCGACGCCTTCAGGGATCTCGAAATCGGCCTGGCTTTCCCCGGCGGCGGCGGAGGCCATCACGTTGAGCAGCTTTTGGCTGATCTGCTCTACCAACTTTTTGTATTCTTCTATGTTCATATCTTTCATCGCGAATCCTAAGGCGGTATGGAGGTCAGGGTGTGGGGACCGGTTTGCGGTGATTTTTCAACCAGACGACGCATTCCGCTTCGCTGTCCAGGAATTGAATGTTGTCGCGTTGGGTGGCTTTGAGGATGAAGGGCACCAATACGCGGGTGTAGCGGGTGGGGTTTATGACGCCGATCTTGCCAACCCGGGGGTCCCGGTTGAGTTCGGCGAAGAATTTGCGGGCGGCCGAGGCGTACCTTCCAGTTTGGCCGGAGTCGAGGATGAAGTTGAGGGGAGCCTCCGGGGTGGCCGCGTTGCGGAAGGGGTTGAAGTCTTTGAGGAAGGCGTTCATGTCCAAGAGGTCCAGGTCGCCGGTGAAAGCGATGCGGAGGAGGCCGTCTTCGCCCATGTGGATTTCGTGGGTCATGCTTCAGTTTCCTCGGCGGTCTCGGCAGTCTCGGCGACTTCGGCGGTTTCGGCGTTATGGTTGGTGTCTTCCTGGGGCTGGGCGGACAGGTTGGCGCGGGGGAGGATGCTGGCGACCGATTTCCTGGCGCCCAGGGCCTCGCCAAGTTCGGTCAAGGCAATTTGGACGATCTCCTGAGCGCTGGCGCCCTGGCGGACTCGTTCGGTGATGGTGCGCACCAGGTATTCCTGCTGGGCGCGGTCTTGTTCTTGTTGGAAGAGGCGGGCGTTCTGGATGGCGATGGCGGCCTGGCTGGCGACTGCGGTGAGCAAGTCCCGGTCGTGTTCGTCATAGGTGTTGGGGGTGGTTTCGCTCTGGACGGCGATCACTCCAAGGACTTGATTGCCGATCATCAGGGGTACGCCCAGCCAAGATTCGGTGCCCCCGCCGGTATCACGGTAGGGTATGCCTTGCTTTTCCAACTCCTCCAGGGCGTTTTCTTTGATGAGGATGGGCTGGCGATTTTTGATCACATGATCGGTGAGGCCATCCCCTATGGGGCGGGGCGAGAAGGCCTCCTTGAGGGGGTGGCCTTCGGTGACGCGCTCACTATCCACCACGGTGAGGGGAAAGGAGATGATCTCTTCTTGGGGGTCGTAAAGGGCGACGTAGAAATTGACCGCCTCCATCAGGTGGGAGGTGTAGTTGTAGGTGTTGGAGATAATGGACTCGACATCCATGTTGCGGGTGAAGGCGTTGCCCATTTCGTTGAGGATGTTCAGTTCTTCAGCTCGGAGTTGGGCCTGCTCGAATAACTGGGCGTTGGCGAAAGCGTTGGCGACCTGGTCGGCCATGGTTTGGAGGGTGACGATGTCTTCTTCGGTGAAGGCATCGGGGCGTTCGCTCTGGATGGTCATCACGCCCAGAACCCGGTTGCGGGAGATCAGGGGAAGGGCCATCTCGGAGCGAGTGTTGGGGAGGTGGGGGTTGGGGCGGAATTCTGCATCCCCTTCGCCTACCCGCAGGTTGACCCGGGCCTTGCCGTCTGACATGACGGCGCCGACCATCGAGCCGCCGCCGATTTCCAGCTTCCAGTCTTCGGCGATCATGTTTTTTCCGGGTGCGCCGGTGCCGCTGCGAAGGACTGCCCAACGGTTTGGCTCACCGGTGAATAGGCCGCTCTCGTCCCTCAGGAAGAGACCGGCGTAATAGAGTTTGAAGCGTTCCAGGGCCACGTCGACAACCTGTTGGAGCAGTTCGTTGGGGTCCAGGGTGCTGCTGGCGGCGCGGGATACTTCGGCGGCGGTCTGGAGTTGGGAGGCCCGCTGCTGGGTCTCTTGGAGGAGCTGGCGGTTTTCGATGGCCGCGGAGAGCAGGGAGGCGATCTGGCGAATCAGGTTTTGGTCTTGCAGGTCGAAAGCGTCGGGGAGGTAGCTGCCCAGGTTGAGGGTGCCGAATGGCTCTCCGGCGATCATCAGGGGCGCGACCATGGAGGTGCGCAGGCTGCCCAGGTCGCTGTCTTCCAGGTCAGGATTGATGACGACATCTTTTTCTTGGAGGGCGGTTTCGAGCAGCGACCCGGCGATGGAGACGATGGTCCCTTGGGGGGTTTCGCCTTTCTCGCCGGTCAGACTGGTGACTTCTACGTGTTCGCCGTCAGGCAGAAGGGTGGCCATGCTGACCCGGTTGGCGGAGATCATGGCCTCGGTGCCGGCGATGGCGATTTTGCGTATCTCGTCCAGGTCTGCGGCTCGGCTGAGTTCCTCGCTCATCTCGTTGAGCTGGGCGAGGCGGCGGGCTTGTTCTTCGGTGAGGCCCAGGGCGTCCTGGGTTTGTTGGAAGAGGCGGGCCCGTTCCAGGGCGGTGGCGGCCTGCCGGATGACGCCTTCGATGAAGCTCTGGTCGGCGTCGGTGATGCTTGCGCTGCGGGCGGTGTGGAACACTTCCACCACGCCGGTGACCTGTTCGGCCACTCTCCAGGGGACGCAATAATGTTCCCGCATGGTGCGGTCAACCCAATCTTGGATCACGTATTGGCTTTGTTGATGCTCAAAAACATGCTGAAGGTCGGGACGGTCTTTGACGGGGATGAGATCGCCGAGTTGGTATTCATCCTCGGCGTGGTCGGGCGCGGGGGTGCGCCGGTGGTTGACCTCGAAAGCGTTTGCTTCAGCATTCCAGAGGTAAAGGGTGAATTGGTCGGGTTGGACCCGATCATAGATCAGGTCAATGATGAACTGGTGCAATTCGGATTGTTCGGTCACTTCGGCCATTTGGCGGGCAATTTCAGCTAATTGCTCGGCGACAGCGCGCTGGCTGCGTTCCTCGGCCTGGCGCTTGAGGTTGTCAATCACGACTGCGGCCTGGCCGATGAGGGCGTTCAGGCGGCGCAGGTCGGCCTGGGGGAAGGTGGTGGGTTCTGGATAGCCGGCGTTCACCATGCCGATCCATTGACCGCCGATGACGATGGGGGTGAAGATGGTACTTTGGACCTGGAAGGCTTTGAGGAAGAGGCTGCGGGTGTTTTCATCCACGTTGGGGTCGTTGGCGATATCGAGGATGACGGTGGTCTCATCGGGGTTGAGGATTTTGCCGAAGGTGGCGAAATCGGAGACCCGGTAGCGCTGAGCGGGAAGCTGCTGCATGGGTTCCTCGGTGCGCAGGCTGGCGATGTCAATCCACTCGGCGGGGGTTTCCTCAGTCCAGGGGTTGTCGAATAGGTCTAGGGCGATGAAGGTTGACCCTTGGCCCAGGACAGTGTGTTTGTGGATCACGTCAAGCACGCCCTCGTAGTCTTGGGCGACGTTGAGTTCGGCGCTGGCCTGGTAGAGGGCGTCGGTCTCGGAGAGGGCGATTTGGGTTTGTTGGAAGAGTTGGCGGTTTTCGATGGCTGCGCCCACCAGGGAGGTCAACTGGCGCATCATGGCGAGGTCGCGTTCATCGAAGGCGTTGGCCTCGGCGCAGCCGATGTTCAGGGTACCCATAGGCTTCCCGCCTACAGAGATGGGGGCGACGATGAAGGAGCGGATCTGGCCGAGCTGGTCTTCTTGGCGGGTATCGGGGTTGAAGACGACCTCGTTGTTGGTGATGGCGGTTTCGTTGGCGGTCCCGGCCAGGGGCATGAGAGTTCCGACGATGAGCTGGCCTTGTTCGCCTAAAACCGCCTGCACTTCGACGTTTTTGCCGTCCGGGGCGAGGGTGGTTAGGCTGACCCGTTCGGAGGGGAAGATGCTGTTGGTCTGGTTGACGACGATCTGGTAGATTTCTTCCAGATCGGCGGCCAGGCTGATCTCGGCGCTCATATTGTTAAGCAGGGCCAGGCGGCGGGCTTGGTCGTCGGCGATGGAGAGGGCGTCCTGGGTTTGCTGGAAGAGATTGGCGTTTTCCAGGGCCAGGGAGAGCTGGTCGGCGACTTGCTCGACCATGATGAGGTCGTCATCGCTCCAGAGGCGGCCGGGGCTTTCGTCAATGATCTCCAGCATGCCCTGAACGTGATCGGGAAAGTCTATGGGGGCGGTGAGGGTGGCCGGTTGGCGTTTGCTGGCGGGGAAGCCGATGGCTCGTTTGAGGGGCGCGGTGCCTTCCCGAAGGGGTTTTAACTTCAATTCGGAAGAGGGAGGTTTTTGAATTTTCTCAGCCGGGAGGGGTTGCTTTTCTTCTTCGGCGGGAGAAGGCGTTTCAGCCGCGACTTCTTCTTCCTCGGTTGGAGAAGTCATTTCGAGCGGCGTGGGTTCTTCTTCGACGATGGGAGCAAGGATTTCGGGGGCTAATTCTTCTTCTTCCTCGTCAGGAGGAGTCACATCAAGGGGCGCGGATTCTTCTTGGGCGACTGGAAGAGGGGGCAGGGGGGCGGTGTCTTTAATTTTAGCGGAGAGGTCGGCGGCCAATTGGTCGAATTTCTCGGTGATGGGGTCTGAGGGGGCCGGGGGCGCGGATTCAGCAGGGGCAGGGGTGAACTCGATAGCCTGGGCGAAACCGTGCCAGCTTATCTCGGCGTCCTCTTCGCCGTTCTGCGAGAAGACGTGGAGTTTGACGATCACCGTCTCGCCCTGGGCGGTCAGGAATTTCACGGAGACTTCGGCCGGGTAGCTACCATTCTTGAGGGTCTCCTCCAGGTGGGCCTGAGAATGAGGCGGCAGGGCAAAGCGTTTCAGGGGCTGCCCCAGGAATTCCGCGGGAGGGTATCCGAGGATGGACTCTACTTCGGGACTACAAGAAATGTAGTTCCCCGCGGGGTCACATTTCCAGGTCCAGCCAGGGACGCTGTCTTCGCCGATCGGCAGAACCTTTTCAGAATCTTCTGCCAGATCTTCGAAGAGGCTCTCAAGCCGATTGTCTAACTGATTCTTTTTGGACAATTTGGACATGCTCAATTAACTCCTGAGCCAGCATCCGATATTGTTGAGCGCTGCGGCTGTTGGGGGTGTAGTGGGTGATGGGCAGGCCGACGATGGGACTCTCGCGCAGTTTGGTGTCGGTTTGGATGGCGATATCAAAGTGGCCGTCTGCAAAAGTGGCTCTAAGTTGGTCGGTGAGGGTGCGGTGGGTGCGGTTGCGCCGGTCCAGCATGGTGATCAGCACCCGGTAGAGGAGGGAGGGGTTGGTTTTCTCCCGGATGGTGCGCACGGTGCTCATCATGCTCCGCAGGGCGTAGGCGGAGAAGTATTCCGGCTGGGTGGGGATGATGAGCAAGTTGCAGGCGGTCAATGCGTTGGTGGTGATGGCGCCTATGGAGGGGGGGCAGTCGAAGAGCACGTAGTCGTAAGACAGGTCCAATTTGAAGGCGTCCCGGAGGAGGACTTCGTAATTGGTGCGGATGGGCATGAACCGTTCGGCCAACCCCATTTCGCTGTTGGAGGGGATGATGTCCAGGCCGGGGATCGCGGTCTCTCGGCTGACGCTGAGAGGGGATTCGGAGTTCATCAGCACGTCGGCGATGGAACGGCGCACACTGGTGGGTTGGATGCCCAGCCCCAGGGTCATGTTGGCCTGGGGGTCTAGATCAACCACCAATACTTCTTTTCCGGCTTCAACCAGGGCGCCTCCCAGGGAGACGGTTGTAGTGGTCTTGGCGACGCCGCCTTTTTCATTGGCGACAGCGATAAATTTCGTGTTCATGAGGGGCCTCCATTATCATGTTCGTTTTGGTTCGATGAATTTCCATCGGTAGGTTCTGGGGATGTGGCGAGTTTTGAATCTCGGACGACGACTTCTGCCCGGCTGGCTCGCAGGGCTTTGCGCAGTTCGGCCGCGGTGGTCTGGATCATGGTCTGGGGATCGTTGCTGGCCCGGATCATGGTGGTGATGTTGGAAACGGTGCGTTCCCGGTCGGCCCGGCGCAGGGTTTGATCGAACAGTTCGGATACGTCCACGGCGGAACCGACCTGGTAGCTGATCTGGTCCAGCAGGCGCAGGTCGTCTTCATCGAAGCGGCGGTCGGCATCGGCGATGTCGAGTTCGATGGTGCCGATCACTTCATCCCGGGAGATGAGGGGGATGATGATCTGAGAATTGGTGTCCTGGGGGAGCGTAAACTCCCGGGTTTTGTCTACCTGGGGATTGTTCTGGAGGTCATAGACCACCAGGGTGCGCTGGGTTCGGATGACTTCCTGGGTCAGTTCGTTTTTGTGGATGTCTATCCGGGTTCCCAGGACGGTGTGTCCGCTATCGCTGACCGGGGCGTAAGCCGCCAAAGCGCCAAAGCGGTTGTTGGATTCAAAGATGATGACGTCGCAGCGCAGGGCGTCCATGCCGGTTTGGAGTTTCTCTGCGGTTTGGGCCAGCAGTTCGTCCCGGTCTATGGTGGAGGCCGCGGCGGCGGTGATTTCCTGGAGGAGTTGGGTCTGGTCGGAGCGCATGCGGATCTCGTCTACCAGGCGGGCGTTGTTGAGGGCCAGGGCGGCCTGGTTGATGATCTCGGCAACCAGGGCTTCTTCCTCTTCGGTCCAGGCGGGTTGGTCTATGTTCCGCTGGAGGTTGATGCTGCCCAGGGTTTGGCTGCCTATGGAAATGGGTATGTTCATTTCGTGGTCGTTAGCTGGAGATTTCTGGGTTTGAGGGGAGTCAGCGTCTATGGGGGATACGTTCACCCGGTCATAGGTGAAACCGGAGCCTTGTTGGGACAGGCGCTGCTGCCAGGCCTGGCCAAGCTGCATGCCGTAAAGCTTCTGGACTTCCTGGAGGGAGCGTTGGCTATCTTCCAGCAGGCGGGTGTTTTCGATTGCCAGGGCGATCTGGTCGGCAACGGTGCTCAGAACTTGCACGTCTTCTTCGCTGAAGGCGGAGCCTTCTTTGGACTGCACGTCCAGCACGCCGATGACCTGGTCGCGGATCTTCATGGGCAGGGCCATCTCAGAGCTTGTTTGGGGCATGTCGGGGTTGTCGTAATAGGCGACGTCTGCGCCTACGTCCTGGGCGATGCGGGGTTCGCCCATCCCGGCGGTGAAGCCCACCACGCCGACCTTGCCCACCCGCAGGCGGTGTTTGCGAGCTAACATGCGGCGGCCGCCTTCTGAATTGGCGGCCTGGAGCACGGCGTATTCTCCGGTGTCGTCAATGAGGAAGATGCCGGTGTGGTAGAAGCCGAAGCCCTCCGAGATGAGGTGGGTGGTACGGTCCAGCAGGGTCGTCAGGTCGCGGATCCCGGCGGCTTCGCTGGCTACCTGGGAGGCGGTCTCCATTTGTGCGGCCCGGCGTTCCAGGTCCCGGGTGCGCTCTGCGACGCGCTCTTCCAGGCCGCTGATCAAGCTGCGGACCTCGGCGGTCATGAGGTTGAATGCGTTTGCCAGAGTGCCGAATTCGTCCTTGGCGATTGAAGCGACCCGGCCGGAGAAGTCTCCCTCGGTTATGCGCTCGGCGGATTCAATAAGTAGGTTGATGGGCCTGACCATGACCTGGGAGGTGATGACGGCTCCGGCGACGACGACGACGGCCAGGAACATGCTGAAGACCACAATGACCCGGGCCTGGGTTTCGATGGGTTCCAGCAGCAAGCCGCGGGGCTGGAAGAAGGTCAGCACCCAGGTGGGCTGGGTTTCCAGGTGGGCGATGGCAACCTGGTTGACCTCCTCGCCGGTGGCGATGTCGGTGGCGGAAAAGAAAGGCTCTCCCTGGTCGAGGGCGGCGGTCATATTATCATTGAGTTCGGGCAGGTCAAGAGATAGTTGATCTATGCTCAGGGAGGGTAAGCGATAATCGGTAACCAGTTCGGAAACCTGTTGGGGTGTGTAAGGGACGACTGAAAGGAAGAGGGTGTCCGGTTCCAGCCCGTGAGCGAGGTGAATGTAATTTCCGGGGATCTGGTCGAAGAGGACGACGAATGAATTGGGGCCTGCCAGACCGGTGTGGGATGCGATCATATCTTGCAAAATTTGGGCGTCATAGCGCACCCGCAGGACACCGAGTACTTCCTCGCTAAAAATGAGAGTGAGGGGGACGCTGAAATAAATGACCGGTTGCAGGTTTTTGAAGGCGGGGGTTTCTCCAATGCCCGGTTCGGCCTCAACGCTGGAGACATAGGGGGCTATGGTATTGATTGGGGCGAGAAAGTGTTGGCGGTTATATTCATTCCTGCCGATGCTTCCGGTGGTGGTATCCCAACGGTTCACTCCGTTTAAGTCTAAGAGGGCGTAGGACAAAATATAGCTATTGCCTTCTTTGAGGAAACGGAGGTTTGCGTCCAGAGCGTCTTCTTCTCGAGATCCGGCTCTTTCTCCCTTGGGGAGATCCAGGTAGTTGGAGAACACGGCTGCTTTGGAGGCCGAGAGCAGGTCGGATTGGGTTGAGGTGATGAAGGTGTCAATGTCATCGGCGATTTGCAGCAGGGCGCTGTTCAGGTTCTGGTTTGCAGAGGTGAGCACCTGGTTTCGGGTCGCGGCGGTGTCAATGACGGTGAGCAGGCCGATGGGGATGAGGGAGACCAAGAGGGAAGCCAGGATCAGCTTGTTGCGGATGGTGAAATTGGGGAATTGGCGGAGTACGTAAGCGCCGAAGATGAAGGTCATCAAGCCGATGAGGATTGAGATCAGGATTATGAAATTTGGGGGCGGGGCCAGACGTTCCAGGGGGGTGAAGATGTCGTACAGCAGGACCAAGAATCCAACCAGAACGCTGATTATTATCAGCCATTGTGATTCTTCCTGGCTGAGGAATGCGCCTGAAGCCAGCAGGGTGAACAGGATAACGCCCAACATCAAGTAGATGCCCAGGTCGGCGATAAACACGGTGGAAAGGACGATCATGATCTGGAGGCTGATCATTTGGATGCCAAAACCCCGGATCAGGTTCCCCCATCGAATTTGCCCGAAACCGCCGATGGTGGGCATGATGACCAGGAAGTTGGCTATGGCCAGGGTGTAGGCTTGCCAGGTTGAGGTAGACATCGCATAGATCAGCAAGAATATGAAGGTGGCGATGGTTGCGACGACGCTCAACAGGCCAACGCGGCTGGCATTGGTATATTGGGTTCCGGATTCGGTCTGGTCGGTAGTTTGTTCAGTCATAGTCAATCTCTGGGAGTTGGTCAATCTCGAGGAGTTGAGCCTCTTTATCGACGGATGAACTTGCATTGTCAATGTTCAGGCGGATGGTGCTTTCGGAGGCGTTGAGGGCGCGTCCCAACTCTTGCACG
>CBDUUP010000043.1:0-17601 GCA_965370435.1 uncultured Anaerolineales bacterium
ATTTGAGGCATTCCTTAGTTCAACTCGGCTTTTTTTGGATTTATCCACCAAAGCCGATCAAATATATAGATTTAAATTTTTTCTTTGTGACTTGGTGGTAAATTGATAGTGGAGAGTATCTATGCCTGAACATATCTCCGGCGCGGAGGCCCTGGCCCGAGGCGCCCTTGAGAGCGGCGTTGCGCTGGTGGCGAGTTATCCTGGCGCGCCGGTGACCGCGGTGGTGAATCGTATCCTGGCGGTCACCGCCTCCGGCGAGGTCCGCGTGGAGTGGGCCAGCAACGAGAAGGCAGCGGCGGAGATGGCTTTCGGGGCTTCCCTGGGCGGGAGCCGGGCCTTGCTGTGCGTCAAAAGCGTGGGCCTCAACATCGCCCTCGACCCGCTGATGGTCTTCAATCTCTCCGGCTGCAACGCGGGGATGGTCGTCCTGGTGGGGGATGACCCTGGCAGTTGGGGGTCCCAGAACGAGCAGGACAGCCGGGCGGTGATACAGGCGACTGAACTCCCCATGCTGGAACCCGCCACCGTCCCTGATGCGCAGGCCGCCATGCGGGAAGCCTTCCAATTGTCGGAAGAAGCGGGGCTGCCAGTTTTCGTCCGCATCACCCGGGCCTTGATCCTGGCGGAAGGGCCTGCGCTGGCGGAAGCCGCCCTCCCAACTGAGCCGCCCTCTGGATTTTTGCGGGAGTTCATGCGCTGGGTGGTTTTGCCGGTCAACGTTGTGGATTATCACCGCCGCCTACACCAACGCCTGGAGATGGTCAAGACTAGTTTCGAAGACTCGCCTCTCAACGGAGTGGAGGGGGACGGCTTTCAGGGGGTCATCGCGGCCGGATTCGTTTACCAGAAGTTGATGGACACGCTGGGAGGAACAGTCCCGCCCGAGTTGCGGATATTACGGCTGGGCACTTTCTCGCCGTTCCCTTCCGGTCGCGTTACCGCCTTTTTGCAAACTGTGGAGTCGGCTCTGGTTCTAGAAGAGACTGCTCCCCTAGTGGAAAGAGCGGTGCGCGCCGCCGCGCAAGAGGCCAAACTGACATTGCCTATCTACGGGCGGGACACCGGCCACCTGACCTCAGCCGGTGAACTGTTCGCCCCTCATCTCGCCGCGGCTCTGAACCGCTTCTCTCCGACGCTGACCCTCTCCGAAGAAGGGGAGACCGAACGCCCCAGGCCCAGCCGGACCCCGCTCAACCCGGAATGCCCTTACCTCCCCATCTTCGACGCTCTCCTGGAGGTCATCACCCAAATGGGAGACCGGGAGGACTTCGTCATCGTGGGGGACCCGGGCTGTATGGTGCGGGCCCAGGAATCGCACCAATTGATGGATGTCAAAGGCAGCCTCGGCTCCAGCATCGGGATGGCAGCCGGGATCGCCCTGAGCTTGTCGAAGGGAGCTTTGTCGAAGGGAGCGTCGAAGAGTCAACCCAAGAAGCGCGTCATCGCCCTGTCCGGTGATTCGGGCTTCTTGCACTCCAACTACGCCGGTTTGATGGATGCGGTCCAGATGGAGGCCCAGTTGTTGGTGTTGGTTCTTGATAACGGGACTACCGCGCTCTCCGGCGGGCAGCCTCACCCGGCCAGCGCGGTGAACGCCCGAGGGATCTCTACCCCACCCGTGGACCTGGCCGCGCTGGCCCGCACGACAGGCGCGGGGCTGGCGTTGACCGTGGAAGTCGCGCGCCTGGAATACCTCCGCAACGCGATTGAAGAGGGGATGAAGTTTGAGGGGACAGCCGTCGTCATCGCGCGGGGGTTGTGTCCCCCGTGTCCGACGTTGAAGTGACTACATCTTTTCTAACCATCGTATCTAGTTTTGAAAGTTTGTATCTCCAGGGGCGATAACGTATGGAACTTCACTGGTTCTGGCGGCTAGACATCGCCACCGGGGATATTACCGAGGCAGGGGGAGAGTGAAGAGGTAAACAAGGAAACACGTATACAAGTAAACAAGGATGTAAAAGCCCTGCTGCTTTGTCATTCGATGGAATCAAAACACCTTGAATTGGGACAAGGTGTTATTGTTGTATTAAGAGCAAGAGATTCTGGATGTATCTTTCAACGCATTCGCGGACTCATATCTACTGGCTTGGATCGAGGCGTGGGGGAATGGAATCCTTTCGCGTCTATTGAAAAGATCAAAATGATTGAATTTTCCGGTTGGGGAATAAGTTGCAATACCTTGATTAGCTTCCTTAGCTATTGTAGAATAAGATATGAGTAGACTGGGAAAATCTTGGGATAACTATAGTTGAAAGGATGTGCTGATATGGTAAAACAATCTAATAAAGTGAAATATATTTGGTGGAAAGACCGAGATGAAAAAACTGTTTCGCGAACCTTAGAGCGTCTAATGAAACTCATAACTATTGAGAACGGGAAACCAAACGCTCGATCTGATTTTGAACTGGACGCGAATATCGCAATATTAGCTTCCTTAATTGAATTTTCAGACATCGAAAGTGAAAAAACAAAGCGACATTTATTACAACGCACCCTTTTTCACCTTCGTACATTGAAACGCAGAAATTTAACCGGATTTCGTCTAACTTTAGATCGAGAAGCGAAAAAAAACCTAGAGCGTCAAGTTCCCGATTGGATTTTCGTCTTTCCAATAAACATTGACCGAAGGAGTCTGAATAAAAGGAGATTGTTTAGAATTGGTGATATTTGTTTTAGAATTCGGAAATGGTCTGATCTGCGAAAGAAATTAGCCATTGACGCTTGGGAAAGTCAAGCAAAATTCTTACATCCGAGCGATGTTCCTGTGTGGCAAGATTTTTTTATACCCCTTGAAGTTGAGGTAGCTGGATTTGATTACAATGAATCATTTAGAATTGTTGAGAAAGCTTTTACACTATTAAGGGTAGCATTCAACTGGTATCCTAGCTCATTTAAAAAAGTAAGCCGATTTGGTGGGGGTAGATCAACTCCGCTTGTTCCTATTCCACCTCCACCGACATATGGAATATATAATAGCAATGGTGATTGGGTTGGAATCTATACTGAAGAATTTCCTGCTGAAAAGTATAAAAGTGTGGCGTTGGATGACGATCACATTGCTAGCACTAACTGGTTTATGAAATATTTTGGTGACAGGGATGAATCCAAACCATGGGCAACAAAAAATTTGATTGTTAATGCTTTCTTAGCATACGGTCAATCACTTGATTCAACGAATTGGAGAACTGTATTTCTAGGCTTGTGGCAAGTTCTTGAACTTATCACAAATGATCCATCCAATAGGAGTAAAGGTGTCAGTATGTTTGAAGTTTGCAGTAGAGTACGAACTTTGCTCAAGAGGGATAATTTATTTTTAGATGATCTACTGAATATGGTGTATAGGCAGAGGAATCACCTTGTTCACGAGGGAAAGTTTTCTGATACTGGTTTAGATGATGTGCAGTACTTGAAAATTATTGTTGAGAATGCACTGAAGGCCTTGATCTCTTTAGAAAAAAACTGTCCAACGTGGAGAAGCCTAGTCATGTATTACAAGAATGCTCCAGCAATCTTGAGAGATGTGAAAGAACGAAAGCGCATTCTTGGTGTTATTGAACGACGTTTATTGAAATGAAACAGGGATAGTCGGAGAGTATTCTCTTTCTATAACAAACCTCACTCGCCTTCCTATAAACCTTATTGGGCGATACCCTTTCGCGTTTTTCGCGCAATTTCGCGCCCTTCGCGGTCCAAACGCCGCGACTACTCCACCGCCTTCACGTAATCCGCATCCCGCTTTTGAAGGAAGGCTGTCACGCCCTCCCGATGTTCGGGGTTGGCCTGGGCGATCTCCTGGATGTGGGCTTCGTAGTCCAGCGCCGCTTCCAGGTTGGGCAGGACGACCTTATTGAAAATGCGCTTGGCCAGGCCCATGGTGTTGACCGGGCCTTCCGCCAGTTGAGCGGCCCAGGCAGCCGATTCATCGGCCAGCCAATCCCCGGGAGCCAGGCGGTTGACCAATCCCCAGGCCAGGGCGGTCTGAGCGTCAATGGGCTGGTTGAAGAAGGTGGCTTCGGAGGCCCGCGCCAATCCGATGAGGTGGGGCAGCATCAGCGAGACGGCCGAGTCGGGGGCCAGGCCGATGCCCAGGAAACCGACAATGAAGCGAGCGTCCTCGGCGGCGATGCGCAGGTCGCAGGCTAATGCCACGCCCAACCCCGCTCCCACCGCCGCGCCGTTGATGGCTCCAATGATGGGCTTTTCCATCCGGCGCATCCCCAGGACCAGGCGATTATAAGTCTCCAGCAAGTGCTGGCGGATGGAGCCGCTGCCGGCTACGTCAATCTCGGTCAAGTCCTGTCCGGCGCTGAAGAACCGTCCGCTGCCGGTGAGCAGGACCACCCGCACCTGGGCGTCCCGGGCCGCTTCCTTGAAGGTTTTCTGGGCGGCCTTCACCATCTCGGTGTTGAAGGCGTTGGCCTTGTCGGGCCGGTTGAGAGTGACGGTCAACACGCCGTCTTTCAGTTCGGTCAATATGGAATCGGACATCGTTTCTACCTCGGTGTGAGAAATTAGTTGAACTGGATTCTGGTTGAACTATAGCACAGAACTACGCCACTGAAAAGAAAAACCCGCGGCGCAAACCGCGGGTTTCATAATATTAGTCAATTACTTTCGTCCTAGAGATCAAAGTCCGGGAAGTCGAGATCATCTTCGTCCCCATAGTCTAACTCCAGGGTAATGTCACCGTTGGGCAGGCGCACCCAGAGCAGCAGCACGTCGCCGTCTTTGGTGTCAATCGCCCGGGAAGCCAGAATGGGCACTTCCTGGGTGAGGCCCTCTAGGGTGCGGTATTCCAAGAGGATGGGTTCTTTATTTTCCCAGGCCTCGTGGCAGCGGTCCACCATCTTGGGGCCGTCAAAAGTGCGCAGACGGGTGATGGCGACGTCGCCCAGGTTGGGACTTTCGGCCAGACCCACGGCCCAGTCGTCATAGACCATTTCAAAGATCGGGGGCGGGCCTTCAATTATCGTGATCTTGTAATCGTTCATCGTATTACCGTAATGTACCTTTCAATGCGCGAATCATACCATGAATTCACCCCCAAACAGAGGGTTTAGAGGTACTTCTAACATATTTCTTAGGTTTTGGCTTACGCATCGCTTTCCTCGGTTGAAGTCGAGTCCGGGCTGTTGAAAAGATGATGGGCTTCCACGAAGATGCCAGTGGCCTCCACGGCCACCCTTCCATCCGGGAGGACGATCTCGCTGCGGGTGTGAATGCGCCTTCCCTTTCGCTCGACCACCATTGCCCGAACCTTGATCTCGACCCCCAGCGGCACCGGCTTGCGGAAATTGACGTTCAGATTGACAGCCGCGACCATGAGGCCCGAAGACCAGACCGCCGCGCCCATAGCTTCGTCCAAAATAGCCGCCGAAGCGCCTCCATGGGCCATGTTTGGAGGGCCTTGCTCGTGGAGGGTGAGGGTGGTCTCCCCGTGGATGACTTTCTCATCATCCAAGTAAAGCTGGAGGCCGAGGCCTTTGGGGTTTTCCGGGCCGCAGATGTAGCAGGGGCCATGTCCGGGTAGTGGTTTCATAGAGTCTCCGAGGTTGTATTTGTTCAGGATGGTCGCTTCTTGAAAGGGGATATTATACCCTTGAGTCGGAGTGGTTGGACTCATCAATATTGTTGCATCCACAATCTCTCAACTATTCCCTCCGTCGCTGCCCTCAACTGCATCCCTGACCAGTTGACTTCCTCGCTAGAACGCAGTATCATCTCAACATGCCATCACGCCAGCGACTCATTCAACTAACCCGAAGGGTCCTCGTCTTCGCCTTCTACTTCCTTCTCCTGTCGAATGTATTGGCCCGCAGCACGGTGCCGCCCGGCGACCAACACGAGCGCATCCGGGCCTTCGCCCGGGACGTGGAGTTCAACTTCGTCACCTGGACGCTGGATGCGGTGGGCCTCAAGTTCGGGCAGATCGCATTGGGGGTGGGCGAGTACATCCCCCAGGAAGGCCGCAGCCAGACGGTGTTGGACTACCTGGACCTGATCCGCCGCATTGTGAGCCAGGAGATCGGCCTCCCCCTGTTGATCCCTGACGACGAGGACTACGCCGCTATGATTAAGAACGTGGTCCAATTGCGGGCTGCCGACGCCGGGTAATTTTTTAGCATAATTGTCTCACTAACCCCCAGGAGACCGCCATGACCATCTCCATCCACCCCCTCAAATTGGGAATAACCACCTGCTACCTCATCCAGGGGGAAAGCGCCATCCTGATTGATAGCAGCGACCCCTATCAGGTAAAACCCTTCCAGAAAGCGTTGGCCGGAATCCCGGTCAACCCAGGCGATATCAGTTTGATATTGCTGACCCACGGACACTTCGACCACACAGGCTCTGCCAGGGATATCCAGGCGCTCACCGGCGCAAAACTGGCCCTTCACCGGGCGGACCAGGCGTTGGTAGAGAGCGCCAAAATGGTGTTCCCCAAGGCGGTGACCACCTGGGGCGCGATCATGGGCATCCTGTTCAGGCCTATCCTTCCAGTCTTGTTTCGTTATTCCCCCACACCAATTGACCTGGTCATCGGGGATGAGGGGCTGCCGTTGGGCGACTACGGAATCCCGGGACGAGTGATCCACACCCCCGGCCACACGGACGGTTCGATGAGCGTGCTGCTGGATACCGGCGAAGCCTTTGTGGGGTGCATGGCGCACAATGGTTTCCCCTTCCGGCTCAGCCCCGGACTCCCCATCCTCGCCGACGACATCGAGACTCTGAAAAAGAGCTGGAACATGCTCTTAGACCTGAACGTACATACCATCTACCCCGCCCACGGAAAACCATTCCCTGCTGAGGTCATGCGGATCGCTTTGGCATAAATAGCTGACGAATTCGGCGAATGTCTTCCCCATTGCTCATGCGTAAACCAGATGTAGTTCCCAACCGGGATACTTTTACTTTGATTTGTATGTGATTGGATTCGTCACACTGGTGGAAGGTTGAATAAATCAACAAACCGATCGTATTCTTTCTCCGTTGTAAATCGTAGTACTTTCTGCGCCATCCGAATATAAAAAGTTTTTATCTTTTCAAAAGCATCATCTTCGTAAATGTCATCTCCAGAACGAATGCGGTTTATCATTGCGATTATGCTTCTTAGATACTCGGGTGGAATCGCTAAATCGGTAATATCATGCCAACTCGTTGTCAAACCTTTTTTGTTTGCTGCTGCTTCCAAGGATTGGTCGCAAGTACCTTTACAAGCGCTGTACACATCTACTATACGACTTTCCCCGGTTTCCTTGTCCCGACGTTTGACCCAAACTAAATTCGCGGTGTATTCCTGCTTATGCATTTCTAAGAGTATATCTTTTCCGCAACTCTCGCATTGTATTGGAGCATATTCCGCTAACACTAAGTGCAAGGGCTTGATTGTCTTGTAAGATTCTTTGAAATAGCGAAGCATAAGGTTCGAATAGCCTACTGTTACGAGATGGCTCTCTATTATTTTATGATCAAAAATATAATAATCTCTGATGTGCCCTTCTTTTCTGAGAGCCTGAAGCCGACTATTGAGACCAGATGAGGGTATTGTTGAATAGAAGCCTATGAAGCCGTCGGCACGAAAGGCCTTGAGCCGTTCAATAATATTTGGCTCATGTTTTTCTGACACGGATTTACCACTTTTTGCGAAATGCTTACAACTTACCAGCCAACGAAAACGATACTTGTTCACCGAGCCTTTTATTTCTTCAGTGACCAATAAGTCCTTGCCTCCATCGGGACCTCTGTCAGGTGGTGATTCAATATAAAACCCCCTCTCCAGTAAAAAATCTCTCGCGAATAACTCCCATGAATCATCCGTGTGGGGAATTTCTGTAAAATCAATCATGGCGAGCGCCTCATTTTCCTTAGAAAAAAATTTCTTCATCCTCTGTAGAATATTATACAACGAAACCTCAGAAAACCACCAACCAAACACATTCAGCTTCTCCACCATCATTCCCGGATCACCCTTCCGGTTGACTCCCACACCAGAACGCAGTATCATCTCAGCATGCCATCACGCCAGCGACTCATTCAACTAACCCGAAGGGGTCTCGTCTTTGCCTTCTACTTCCTTCTCCTGTCGAACGTCTTGGCCCGCAGCACGGTGCCGCCCGGCGACCAACACGAGCGCATCCGGGCCTTCGCCCGGGACGTGGAGTTCAACTTCGTCACCTGGACGCTGGATGCGGTGGGCCTCAAGTTCGGGCAGATCGCATTGGGGGTGGGCGAGTACATCCCCCAGGAAGGCCGCAGCCAGACCGTGCTGGACTATCTTGATCTGATTCGCAACATCCATGACGCCGAACGCCGGCAGCGGGACATCTACGCCGACCCCGACATCCTAGACAAACAATCCGCCTCCGCCCTGGTGAACGAGGAATTGGCCGGGTACAACGCCGAGCGCGACTGGCTGGAGCCTTTGGCAGAATCCATTCTGCAAGACCAGATCAGCATCATCGTCGCCGAAATGGGCCTCACCCTGGGGGGGCAGCCTATCCCGCCGGTGCTGTTCCACAGCACCCCCCTAACCTACGCCCTCATCGTCTCCCCCCGCGACGCTATTCAACAGGACGCCAACATCTCCCTCATCGCGGGCCTGTCCCTCGAAGATAGGATCGCTCTGGAGGAACAGGTGGACGCGGCCCTGGATATGTCTTCGCTGGTGGTGGGAATTGGCGGGGTGGGTTCATATCCCACCATGGTGACCGAAGCCACCAACATAAACTGGCTGGCGGAAGTGGTCTCCCACGAATGGATCCACAACTATCTCACCATCCGCCCCCTGGGATGGAATTACTTCACCGCCCCAGAGCTTACCACCATGAATGAAACCACCGCCGCCATCGCTGGGAAGGAGATCGGCGCGGCGGTGATCTCCCGTTTCTATCCTGAATTCGTCCCTCCTCCGCCGCCGCCCCCTCCCCCCGAAAACGAGACCGATGACTCCGAACCGCTCCCGCCTCCCGCCTTCGACTACCGGGCCGAGATGCACATTACCCGCCTCCACGTGGACGAACTGCTGGCCCAGGGTAAGATCGAGGAGGCGGAGGCCTACATGGAACTGCGGCGGCGTTTCTTCTGGGACCACGGCTATACCCACCTGCGCAAGATCAACCAGGCTTATTTCGCCTTCTACGGCTCCTACGCTGACTCGCCGGTGGGCGCGGCGGGGACAGACCCGGTGGGCGCGGCGGTGCGCGACCTGCGCGCCCAGAGCGACAGCCTGGCCGATTTCCTCTTCGCCATCTCTTGGATGTCTTCCTTTGAACAGCTACAGCTAGAAGTGGGGCGATAAGGAACAACCGAGCCTCCCCCTAAACAACCATCATCCTCACATCCCAACGGAATACCACAGCCATACCCTCGCGGCAATCCCATGACCACCTATCAATTGGCAGAGTTTTGAAAAAATCCTTGTTTTTCTCTGTGTTCTCTGTGTCTCTGTGGTGAAATGTTTGAAACATAACCGTATTTTCAAAAATCGCATTTCACGCCGCCCCCCACCAATCCTCCCCCTCCCGCAGCCCCATGCCGTTCAGCCGCTCACGGATCAAAGCCCGCGCCCCCCTGGCTCCCACCGCCGCCAGCGCCGCCGGGTTTTGATAGCGTCCCAGCCAATCCGGTAGTTCCTCCGGGGAGATAATGGGGAATCCCCGGCGGGTCCGGCCTATCTTGCGGGGGTCAATATCCACAAAGGCCGCCAGGTTCACCTCCTGCCGGAGGAGATGCTTGCTCAAACGGCGGCCCATCATCCCCGCCCCCCAAATGATGACGGCATCCCGGCCTTTCAACGGCCCCCGCGCCAGGTAATAGGCCTTGGCCCGGATGAAATTCTCCACCGAGTAGCGCCCATCCGTGCGGGTCAAGCGGTTGGGATGGTCGCGCCATTCCAGCAAGACTTCGGGCACTTTGCCGAAACGCGCCCTGGCCATATACAATCGCAGCCAGAGGTCATAATCCTCCGGCCAGCCGCGTTCCTGATTGTATCCGCCCACTTTCTCGACCCACTCCCGCCGGAACATCGCGCTGGGATTGGCCAGCGGACTTTCCACGAACATCTCCCGCCGGATCTCCTCGTCGCTCACCAGCGAATTCAACCACTGGATGTAAATCTCATACCCCTCGCGCAAGGTCTCTCTAGGAAACCCCTCCACCAGACAGCCCACCACCGCTACCTCGGGGTTGTCGTCCAGATAGGCGGCCTGGCGGGCCAGACGCTCCGGGTGGGAACGGTCGTCGGCGTCCATGCGGGCCACGTAAGGCGCCCGGCAGGCCGCCAGCCCGGCGTTGGATGCAGCGATGACGCCTCCATGCGGCAAGGCCAACACCCGGAAGCGCTGGTCGCGCCCGGCCCAACTCTGCAAGATCGCCAGGGTCCCGTCCGTGGAGCCATCATCCACCGCCACCACCTCGAAATCAGGATGCGTTTGGCTGGAGAGCGACTCCAAAGCATCCTCCAGCGTGGCGGCAGCGTTGTAGCAAGGCATCAAAACTGAAACAGCGGGCATACAACCATTCTACCCCGAAAACATACTGTCACTTCAAAAATACCCTGTAGAGACGCCCCGGTGGCGCGTCTTCCAATAGATAACTACTATCAAAACATTCCAACGGAAAACCATGGCCCTGTCCACCCGGAGACGGCCCACCGGCCCGTCTCTACAGAACCTACACATCCCTACACCTCACCCAATTAATAATCCAAACAAAACGTGACATAAATTCCATCGCCCTCCTAATACCCTAATCACCCAATAACTAATTACCTGCCCCCCCCTAATAATCCCTCAACACCCTATCCGGCCCGCGGTCGATCTCCCAGGGATAGACGATGTAAGCGTCGGTGCTGGCGGCGTAATAATCGGGTTTGGCCGCGGCGAACAGATTGCGTTTAGGGTTGAAGTGCAGCACGCAAGTAGAGGGGAGCGCTCCCGCCGCCGCCACCCGGTTCTTGACCGCCGTGATGGTGCGCCCCGACCCCCACACATCATCCACCACCAGGACATACTTGCCCCGCAGAAGGTCTTCATCCGGGAACTGTAAAAATTTGGGCCAGTGGAGCAGGCTGGGTTCAATCAGCTTCTGGGCCTCCATCTCCGCCTCGGCGGGGAAGTCCACCGCCGCGGTCAGCACCTCCCGGATTCCCATCGCTTCGGCCATCATGCCGCCGGGGACGATACCGCCGCGGGTGATCAACACCATAGCGTCGAACTCTCGTTCGAACTGCGGCGCCAGGTGGTCGATCAATTTATCTACCTCCTCCCAGGTCAAAGCCTCTCTCCGCAACGGCATAAAAATCTTCCTAGAATAAAACTATTTAACTACATAACTATTCAACTGCTCCCCCATTATAACAAAGCTTGGGGATTAACCTCCACTTTCCACTCACCCAATTTCCGCCCCCGCAGAAGGGAAACCGGGTCGGGACCCCGCAGCAGGATCTGCCAGCGATAGGCTCTGGCGATGCGGGTGAAGAAGCACGGAGCCGGGCCGATCATCTCGGTAGCCCGGCGCTCCTCGGCGGAGAGCCAGCCCCGGATCTGTTCGGCCATCTGGTGAGCTTCACGCTCGGTTTTCTGAGGGTCGGTATGGCGGTACTCCAAGCGCACCAGCCGGGCAAAAGGCGGGTAGCCCAACTCGCGGCGGCGCTCCAACTCCTGGCGGTAGAAGGAAGCGTAATCGTGCCCCGCCGCGGCCTGGATGACGTAATGCTCCGGCTGGAAGGTCTGCAAGATCACCTGCCCGCCCAGAGGGCTGCGCCCCGCCCGCCCCGAAACCTGAGTCAGCGTCTGGAAGACCCGCTCCCCGGCTCGATAATCGGGCAGGTTGAGGCCCACATCGGCCAATACCACGCCCACCAGCGTCACCAGCGGCAGGTCCAACCCCTTGGCCAGCATCTGCGTGCCGATGAGCAGGTCGGCTCGCTGGTTGGCGAAATGGCTGAGGATCAGGTCGTGGGCGCCCTTCTTGCGGGTGGTCTCCCAATCCCAGCGGATGGTGCGGGCCTCCGGGAAGGCCTTTTGGATTTCATTCTCCACCCGCTCGGTGCCCATCCCGTATTGGCGGATGCGCTCGCTCTTGCAGTTGGGGCAGGTCTTGGGCATCTTGCGCTGGTAGCCGCAGTGATGGCAGGTTAGCGCAGCCAGGGTGGTGTGATAGGTGAGCGGGGAGTCGCAGTTGGGGCAACGCATGGAATGTCCGCAGTCCCGGCAGAAGACGTAAGAGGCGGTGCCGCGCCGGTTGAGAAATAAAATACCCTGCTGTCCCTCTTTCAATACATGCGTCAGAGCCTCCGTCAACGCCCGGCTGAAGATCGAGCGGTTGCCCGACTTGAGTTCCTGGCGCATGTCCACCACCTGGACGGGCGGCAGGTCGGTCATCTCGGTCTGCTCGCCAATGGATTGGTAGCGGGAGGAGATGCCCAGCCGCTCGGTGTGGGCGCGGATGGTCGCCTTGTGGGCCAGAATGCGGTCGGGCAGGGTCAGGAGCTGCCACTTTCCCCGGTCAGCTTGGTATTTACTGCCCACCTCCGGGGTGGCCGAACCGAACACGCAGACCGCCCCGGCAAGTCCGGCGTAGTCCGCCGCCGCACGCCGGGCGTGATAGTAGGGCTGGCCCTCGGATTGGTAATAAGAACCGTCGTGGCTCTCGTCCACCACGATCAGGCCCAGGTCGGGCAAAGGGGTGAAGAGCGCGCTCCTCGGCCCCACAATGACCGAAAGCTGCCCCGCTCTGGCCCTCCGCCAGGTATCGTAGCGTTCCCCGGTGGAGAGGCGGGAATGCACCAGACCCACCTGCCCCGGATAGCGGGCCACGAAACGCCGTACGGTCTGCGGGGTGAGGGCGATTTCGGGCACCAATACGATGGCTTGTTTGCCTCGGGCCAGCGTCTCCGACACCGCCCGCAGGTAGATTTCGGTCTTCCCGGAGCCGGTCACGCCGTGCAAGAGATAAGGGCGCACCGCCTCTCCCGCCGCACGCGCTTCCAGCCCGTCCTTTATCACATCCCAAGCGGCTTGCTGATCGCTGGTCAGCGGCGGTGGGATACTGGGATCATAGGCTAGATCGGCCAGCGGGTCGCGGACCGTCTCCTCCTCCCCCAGGATGACCAGGCCACGCTCGGCCAGGACTTTCAAGTCGGCCAGCTTGCCGCCGCTCTCCGCGTAGACCCAGGAGACGTTGACCGCCTCCCCTTCCTTTATAAGGAAGCGCAGCATGGCCTGCCGCCGCTTCAGGGTGGCCTCGGTGCGGCCCAGGTCTTCCATCTGCGCCTCGGCCTCCCCCGGCGGGACCGCCAGACGGGCGGTGCGCACCATCTTGGGGCGAACTTTGGGCGGCGGAAGCACCGGCTGGGCTAATACCAATCCCTTGCGTACCAGGGTGACAATGGACCGCCGCCAGTTGGTCCTCGGGATGGCGGAGTCAATCTGGCGGCCTCGCAGGGGGCCGCGTTCCTCCAGCAGCTTCACCATCCGGGTTTGCAGTTCGGTGAGCTTTCCCGGCCGGGCGGTTTGCAGCGTGTAGAGCGTGTCGGCTTGCTGGGCCAACCCTACCGGCAGCATCAATCCCACGCAAGCCGCCAGCGGCGATAAAGTCCTCTCGGCCAGCGCCTGGGCGAATTCGATCTGCACCGGGGTGAGGGCCGCCTTCTCGTCCAGCAGGGCGATCACCGCCTTGGTCTGGGAGACCTCCGGCTGGGCCACTTCCTGCATGACCACCCCCTGCACCGTCTGCCTCCCAAACGGCACCACCACCAGATGCCCGGTTTTCACCCGGCCTTCCAGTTCGGGCGGCAAGTGGTAATGAAAGACCCCCATCACCTGGGGGACGTTGACGGCGATCGCGACGTAGAGAGACATGTCTGAGTGGTCTGACTGGTCTAAGTGGTCTTAGTGGTCGGATAGTTGGTAGTTTTGTAGTTGAGTAGTTGTGCCTAATTACCTTGTTGCCTGATTACCTAATCACCTTCATCTTTCTCTAGCTCCTCATCCGAGTCGGGCGGCTCTGGGAGGCGGGTGAGGACGATGCGGTCTATCCGCAGAGCGTCCATTTTCTCCACCTTGAGGCGCACGCCCGCGATCTCGATTTGGTCGCCTACTTGGGGGATCCGGCCCAGCTTGCCCAGCATGTACCCGGCAATAGTGTCGTAGGCCGGGTCGTGTAAGTCCAGGAGAAGATACTCGTTGACGTCGGCGATCAGTACCAGCCCTTCGATCAAGTAGGTGCCATCGGGGCGGGCCAATATCTCGGCGAGGTCGGGGTCGAAGGGGTCGGAGACCTCTCCCACGATCTCTTCCAGCAAGTCCTCCAGGGTGACCAGGCCCGCTGTGCCGCCATATTCATCCAGTACGATGGCGATGTGCTGGCGCCGGTCGCGGAAGCGGATCAGCAAATCATTGACATGCAGGCTCTCCGGGACGAAGATGGCCTCTTTCGCCAGGGAACGGGCCGTGAGGGATTGATCTTCGGGGGAGTCCAGGATGTGCAGCAGGTCCTTGATGTGCAAGATGCCGGTGATCTGGTCGAGGTTACCCTCATAGATGGGGAACTTGGAAATGGAATGTTCCCGCACCCTGGAGACGATCTCGGCGTAGGGCGTATCCGCCTGGATGCCGACCACCTCGGTGCGGGGCAGCATCACCTGGCGCACTACCAATTCTCCGAAATCGAGCACCGCATGCACCATCGCCCGCCCGTGTTCGGGCAGCACCCCGCCTCGCTCCGACTCAGAGACGATCTGTTTGAGTTCGTCCAGGGTGTAGATCAAGGAATGTTCGCCCACCGCCTCCAGGCCGAAAAGTTTCAGAATTTGACGGGTGGACCAATCCAACACATCCACGAAATACTTGAAGACCGTGCTGAAGATCAGCATGGGACGAGCCATCAGGGTGGCAGTTTTTTCCGGCTGGTATAGAGCCGCCACCTTGGGCACCTGCTCGCCCAGCACCACGTGCAGGCTGGTGGTGATGATGAGGGAGAGTATCAGGGGCAGCGCGAGCAGCATAGTGGACAAGAACTGGAAAGCTGGGGGCAGCGTCAAATCGTGGAAGTAAGGTTCCAGCAGAGTCTCGAAGGTGTTCTCGCCCACCGAGCCTAAGGCCAGACTGGCAATGGTGATGCCCAGTTGGGCGGCGGCGATCAGGCGGTCACGGGCGGCGGGGCTTTCCACCCAGGACTTAACGATCTGGGCGGCCCGGTTGCCGTCCTGGGCCAGCAGCTCAATCCGGCTGCGCCGCGCCGCAATCACGGCGAACTCAATAGCCACGAAGAAGCCGTTCAGGGCGACTAGGATGATGATGATGAGAAAGTTGAGGATATTTTCCATGAGGGGTTGCAGGTTAGCAAGTGGCAAGTATGCAAGTGGCAAGAACGCAAGTGGGCAAGTATGCAGGTTTGCAGGTGAGTGGGTTTTGGGTCATCTATTGAATTTTAGCATAAAGTAGGGAACTAAATGCGATCCTTTGAAGGTTGCGGACCATTTTTCCCGGAGTCGAGCCTTTAGCCGGGCAATGTCAAGCTCTCGCGTATCATTCCGAGCGCCTCCACAGCGCCAAAAGCGCTCTTCGGTCCAGAAGAAACACCCCCTCTTCCGTAGGGGCGAAGCGCTGCTTCGCCCAAACGCGATCCAATACACATAACCTCGTCCAAAATCCTGAAGTTTCTTTATTAATGCCTCCACAACGCCAATAACCCTGTTCAGTGTAATAGAAACCAGAAAAATATCAAAAACATTTATCCGCCAATAACCCTCCTCTGCACAAGGTTTCAAGTTTTTATTCGTGTTATTCGCCTAATTCGCGGATAAAAAAGTCTTTCTGTGTTTCAGTTATTCAGCGGTTCAGTGTTTCATCAATTCAGTTTGAAAATGGTCCTACGGCGCGCAGGATAAGCCAACCGGGATGTAGAGTGTCTCGTAATTGTACAGATCCAGATAGAGGGTATTTGAGCCTCCAGAGTAGGTGATAGTATAAATATCCAGGATCACAAGGCCATAATCGGTAGAGCCTCCCCGCGTATAGGAGACCGTCTCGCCGTTAGGCCCGGCCAAGGCGTTCAGGTATTCGTACTCCCTATCTATGCCGCCCGTGAAAATACCCCCGCCCACCTTGATAGCGTTCTCCATCGTAACCCCATAGGTTGGGTCCTCGCTGATGGGGCAGTTCGCCAGGGCGGCCGCTATTGAGGGCATGCCCTCCTCAGTGGGAGAGGGTTCTTGGGTGGGTGTCCGGGTCCGGGTGGCGGTGGGGAGCGGGGTGTTGGTTGCTGAAGGAGCGAGTGTCAGAGTGACGGTTGGCGTGAAAGTTGGCATCACCGTGGCTGTGGCTGTATCCACAGCGGTAGGCGTAGGCGTCGGTTCCTCCGGCTGGCTACACGCTTGCACAGCGGCGAGCAGCATAAAAACAGTCAGGATCAGGCGAAAGTTAAGTTTCTTAGTAATGTTCATTTGAATCCTCCAAGTAGCAATTTAGCTTCCATTATACACCCAGAATAACTCCACCGCCCTCTGCCCAGAAACGCGCCGCCAGGTCGCAGCAATCCTGAGTCTGTCGAAGGATTCGCCCTATAACCAGCAAAGTAAACATATCTCTGTCATTCCGAGCGCCCCACAGCGCCAAAAGCCCTGTTCAATGGAAAAGAAACATCCCCTCTCTCGTAGGGGCGGGGTCATCCCGCCCCGGCGCGCCAGCACACATAACCATATCCAAAATTCATAAGTTTCTTAGTAGAAGGGCAGTTTTACCACCCGACGAGGAATCCTTGAATACGTGGAGATATTTTCCTGCCTCGGTAATTAGAGAACCCAAATCTCGGGCAACCATTCACCAATCTCTATTCTCCAATCCTGCTACCTGTCACTTTTCATTTTCGACCATCAAACGAAGTAAAATCCACAAGCATTTCACCACAGAGACGCTGAGACTACAGAAAAATGCTTAAAAACTCCATGTTCTCTGTGTCTCTGTGGTGAATTGTTTGCAATCACCCCTTATTCCAATGGCTTCTTCTTCATCCTCACCCTCAAGGCAAACTGGCGTAATATACCTGGTCCCCCACGGCGATGAAGACTATCCGGCTGGGGCTGATGGCGAAGGCGGTGGCCGGGCCCTCCCCCAGGGGCGTGCGGTTGCGGTACTGCCCCTGCAAGTTCAGCTTCAGACTGAAATGGTAGACCGCCTGGGCCTGGGCGTCCAGCATGAAGATGGAAGGGCCGGGCGGGGGCGTGTAGAGGATCTGGGTGAAATTGGCATCGGCAATCGTGGGGCCGGATTCACGTCCGGGGCGGTCGTCGCCATAGGGGAATGGAGAACTGCACCGAGTAGGCACCTCCACCGCCTCGCTGTAGGTGCAGGCGGTGATGCGCCCGTCGCTGTGGAGCAGGTAGAGGTCATCCCGGTTCACCGCCAGGTCAATCACTCCGATCAGGGAGGGGATCTCGGCTCCGAAGAAAAGGTACGGGTCACCGGCCACCGAGCCATTATCCCCCGGAAAGACCCACACCGCGTTGGTCTGCGAATCCAGCACGTAGAAGTTATCGGTGTCCAGCCGGAAATCCGAAGGTTCCCCCCAATTGGTGATTGGGGGGGGGAAGGG
>CBDUUP010000044.1:0-17089 GCA_965370435.1 uncultured Anaerolineales bacterium
CCCACCGACATCCCCCCGCCGGAAGGCACTCCAGAAGTCTTGATTCCCGTCACCGGTATCGATATGAGTTCCCAGGTTGCCCAACTCCAGCTCTTGTTCCAGAACATGGGCATAGGTTTCTTGGGGTTCGGCCTGGTGCTGCAAGGCCTGGCCCTCAAGACCAAAGAAGAGTAAATAAACCAACCATCTCAGTAGAGAACGACGTTAGCGAACCGGGTGCGCCTCACCCCGAGATGCCCCCGGTTCTTTTCTAAAGCGCCCTTCCACATCGCCGCTTCCACCAGAATTCGGACAACATGAAAAATCGCTCCAGCCAATTTCTTCCGGTACTCCTCCGGCATCGCGGCCCCGAAGAAAGAAAACCTAAAAAATCAATGAAGGACTATCTCACACGGTGGGTCAGCGGCGCGATGATCTTCATCGGCGTCCTGGCCATCCCCCTGGCAGCCTTTCGAGGCATCGCAGATTACAACACCTACGAGTCGCCCTTCGACCAAATAGACCAGGCTCCTGAAAACCAGGCAGGCTTCTTGCCGGTGCTTTCCCGCCAGAGCGTTGATCTGGCTCCCCAAATCTCGAACGCCGACCTCCATCCCGATGAGATGGCCCCCACCTTGGAGCCATCCACGGCCAACTTGAACCCAGGCATCCCCCAACCAGAGGCGGCCCCCGACCAGGTCTGGCTGCCAGAGCAAATCTCCATTCCGGCGGTCGGCCTGAAAGCCCCGATCACCCAGGCCGTGTACAAGGATATTGACTACCAAGGCACGACCTACAAGCAATGGGTGGCCCCCGATCACTACGCAGTCGGCTGGCACAACACCTCCGCAACCCTGGGCCTCCCCGGCAACACAGTCTTGAACGGGCACCACAATGTCCTCGGAGAGGTTTTCAAGAACCTCCACCTGGTAGAAAGAGGCGATCTCATCTTCATCCACTCCGGCGAGCAAACCTTCACCTACATCGTGGGGCAGGTCATGGTGCTAGAGGAACGCTTCCAGCCTCTGGACGTGCGCCTGGACAACGCCTCCTGGATCCTGCCTTCAGATGACGATAGACTGACCCTCATCACCTGCTGGCCCTACCAGAGCAACACCCACCGAGTCATCGTCGTCGCCGTCCCCATCACCCTGGAGATGGACGACAACCTTGAGTAAGTAAAGATGAATAAGAACAAAACACATCACCACAGAGACACAGAGAGTACAGAGTTAAAAACTTTTTTCATATTTTCCTCTCTAAGCGAAGCGGCATACTCTGTGGTGAAAAAAACTCCGATAGCCCATTCTATAAAACTTGGAGAATGATATGAACCCCTTGACAATCCAAATCCTCGCCTCGGCCTTGATCCTGCTGGTCTATTTCGTGTGGGTGTACCGGTTTATCCCCCGATTCAGGCTGTGGAAAAAATACCGCCACACCATCAAGAATATCAAGATGAACGTCGAAGCCGACCAGGCTGAACTTGACATCATCTCCGGTTTATATTGGGCCGGCACTGCCGGGTATACCGCTCGCCCCACGGTGATGGAACATGATATCCAGACCCTGATCCAAAGCGTCGAAGTCCGCCTGACAGCCTTCAAAGAATTCTGGGTCCCAGCGCTGGAAAAACATCCCCGCTACCAGAAATGGACCACCCAGTTTTCCGGTCCCCCTCAATCATTCGAAGACCGCATCGAAAAGAAATTCTGGAACTCGTTCGCCAATCCCTTCTTGACAACCTTCTTTGATCGCCTGCCCCGGCGCTATTACAAACTGCCCTGGGCCAACCTGGAGAAGATCACCCAGATCTACATGGACGGCATCACCCTGTGGAACCAACAGCAGCTTCTCCTGGAATTGATCCTCCCCGCCCAGGAAAAAGCCGACTTCTACGCCCGGGTGGAAGAGCCGAAACTGAAAGCCAAAATCCAGGCCGAGCAACGAGACATAGCACGTCTGGACTTCGTCGAAGCGCAAACCACCCTGGACTTTGCCCTTGTTGTAGCAGAGGAGTTGAACAAACGGGATGTGTTCACCGCCGGCATCCCGGCATTGAGTTTCGAGAAAGCCACTGCCATCTGGGAACAAAAAAGAGAGGAGATCGTAGGAGAAGAGGCAGAAGACGAAATCATCGAAGCCGCAGAGACCCAAAAACGGATCGGAAAATTGATCGCCCTGGCCGGTCTGATCGCCGAATACCCTGAATGGGCCGCCGACCTCAGCCCGCTCTATGACGCTTTTGAGGAATTAGAAGAAAAATACACCCACATGCTGACCATCGGCACGCCCCAAGTCCCCGCCGACGAATTGCAGCTTACCCGAGACTCCCTCCTCTCCCAGCTCCCTACGCTATGGATGAATGGAGAGTGGGACACATTATTCCGCAAGATCGAAGAAGAAAACATGCGCATTATGACCTGGCATTCGGTGCTGGATCACGAGTATAAAGTGAAAACCGGGCAATCTTACTTCCAATTCACCCAATCCGGCGACATCCTGAAGAAAAGCGCCCACCCCGAAGAGATTCACAACCCAACCCCAGCGGCAGCAACGCCCTCCAATGGGTCTGCCCCGGCAGGCTCCGCCAATGGCAGCGGGCACAGGATCTTCGATGACCTTTTCCCCGCCCAAAAGAAAGTCACCGAAGAAGCTTGATATTCGAATGCATATTTCCGTGAAGGAAGGAAATCCGATGCCGCCCAGAAAACCAATCCAAAAGATTTACGAGACCGGGCAAAGTATGTTGGAGTTTGCCCTGACCTTGCCCATCGTGCTGGCCCTGATCTTCGGGATCATTGAATTCAGCCGCTTCATGTTCTTCTATTCCACCGTGGCGACCGCCAGCCGGGAGGCAGCCCGTTTTGGCGCAACAGTAGAAGGCGATCTTTACGGCTCTCCCCGCTACATAGATTGTGAGGGGATCAAATCCGAAGCCGTCAGAGTTGGCAGGCTGGTCGGAGTCACCGCCGCGGACGTAGAAATCTTTTACGACCAAGGCCCATCCGATTCTGGACCCTACCCCGCCTGTCCGGTTGACCCGGATTACATCATCCTCGGAGACCGGGTGGTGGTCAGAGTGAATGCCACCTTCAAGCCTCTGGGCGTCATCGTCAATATCCCTTCCTTCCCCGTGTTGACCACTTCCAAGCGCACCATTGTGATGAACGTCCCCATAGGCCCGGTCAGCACCAGCGTGAGGGTCACCGGCACGGTGAAATTCATCCCCACCTTCACCCCCACCACCGCGCCGACCTCCACCAAAACCTTGCTCCCCTCCCCCACCTCCACCGGCCCCACCCCCACCCCGACCAATACCTCAACCGTTACCCCCACCCCTACCATCACCCCCACATTTGTAACCCCGGACGCCCCTCTGTTTGGCGGGTTCAGCTATACTAGCACGGGGCGCAAATGCACCAATATCGTCATTGGCTGGTATCCCAACCCCACTTGGGCCGATAACCCCGGCAGCGGGGCCTCCTCTTACCAATTGTACATCGGCGCGACCCTGAGCGGATATATAGGCCCCGATGACCCCAACGCCACCGTGTGGCAGACCGATTACGACCTCAACGACAACCAGACTGAATCATTCAGCATCATGGCCCTCTTCCCCGGCCCCATCGCCTCCCAACTCATGGTCAGAACTTTCACTTGCCTGGCCGGCGTCCTGGTTGATACCACCAAATAGCCCAATTACCCACCCCCCAAGGAGAGAATACGATGACCCGCAAGCCCTACAAAAAATCAGAAAAAGGACAGAGCTTTGTAGAACTGGGAATCAGCTTTGTCGCCATCATGCTCCTCTTTTCGGGAATCATTGATTTTGGACGCGCCTTCTATTCGATCATCGTCATGCGGGAGGCAGTCCAAGAGGGCGTCATATACGGCAGCATCTTCCCTGACGACCTGGCGGGTATAGAGAGCCGAGCGCGTTCGACCTCCATCACCTCCATGGACCTGACCAACTCCTCTCAATACGAAGTCTCGGTTGCCATTTATGGAAATGCTTGCACCGGAGGCGTTATCGAGATCACCATCACCCACGACCTTCAAATCCTCATGCCCTTCATGGGCGCTATCGTTGATTCAGACGTTTACCATCTGAAAACCACCATCAATGAAACCATCATCCGTCCGCCATGCTAGAACAGGTTTCAAACTAACTACCTGACAGTTTCAACAAATGAATATCGAAAGAAGTAACTATCATCAAGTAATCACCGCAGAGACGCAGAGAACGCGGAGTTTCGCAGAGTTTTTTAAATATTTTTGTTTTTCTCTGCGTTTTCTCTCTAAGCGAAGCGGCGTACTCTGCGTCTCTGCGGTAAAAAGTTTGAAATTAGCTTTCATTTCGATGATTTCTTTTGAAAACTATCTGGTGGCTAGTCAAACTAATCTAGGAGATACCCATGTTTACTACTATTAAACGTTCTGAGCGAGGCCAGGCCATCCTCCTGATCGCCGTCGCCTTCATCGGATTGCTCGGTTTCACCGCTCTGGTCGTTGACGGCGGCATGATCTACGCAGAGCGCCGCCACGCCCAGAACTCGGCCGACGTTGCCTCCATTTCTGGCGCGGTGATGATGGGAGAATACGACCTTTCGCCCGATTCCTCCGCTGCCAAAATCGTCACCGCCATCACCGCCTCCACCCAGGCAGCCTTCAATCGCGCCCTTGCCAATGGCTATGACGACGACGGCGTTTCCAACACGGTCACCGTATCGGTTGAAGGGCCTTATTTCAATTTTGGCTACTATTGGCTGGTATCCGTAACCATTGATACCGAGATAGACACCGCCTTCGCCCACCTGATCTTTAGCGGCAAGTTGGCCGCGACCGTCAACGCCGTGGCGCGGGTTCGCCCCAGCCAACCGGTGGTCTGGGGCCAATCCCTGATCGCCACCTGCGAACACTGCTGCAACGCCTTGAAATTTTCCGGAACCAACGCCACCATCATCACTGGCGGCGGTGTGTTCTCCAACTCGGACGCCAACAATTCCCCCTCCTGCACCTCCATGGAATTGAAGGGCACCGGCAACGTCAAGGTCACCGATGGGTCCATCGGCGCGGTGGGATCCTTCCGCAAGGCGGGCGGCAGCGGTGAAATCTACCCCTGGCCGGATGAGGGCATCGACGATATCACCATCCCGCCCATGCCCATCCCCAATTGCCAGGGATTGGCCGACCGCGGCTCAGAGATCATCAACTCGGCCGGGGAATACACCCTCTACCCCGGCGTCTATAGACACATCGTGGTCACCAACTCCTCCGCGGAAGTGAAACTGAAACCGGGCATGTACTGCATCACCGGTAATAAAGGCTTCACCTCCTCCGGCGGTATACTCCTCGGCGACGGTGTCCTCATCTTCATGCAGAATGGGAACTTCGACGTGGGCGGCGACGCATTGGTGAAGCTCTTCGCCCCCACCAGCCTTTTAGACGCCTCCGGCAACCAGTGGGCCGGGATGCTGATCTACATGGACCCCGAGAATAACGGCATCATCCACGTCTCCGGCAGCACCGACTCGGCTTACGTGGGCACCATTTACGCCCCCACCCCGACCAAGCCCGCCTCCGGCACCAAGTGCTTCTTGGGAGGCACCGGCGAAGTCATCGACATCCGCTCTCAGGTGATCTGCTACACCATAGACATCACCGGGTCCGCCACCCTCAGCATGTTCTATTCCGCCGAAGAGAACTTCAGGCTGCCCGCCTTCCTGGACAGCCTCCGGTAACCCCAATTACCTATTAATTCTGCCGACCAAGTTTTTAGGAGAATAAAAATGTTGAAACCCAAAACCATCTATCACCAAGAGGCCTTAATCAAGGAGCTTGCCAGCGATCTGATCCAGGATCCCCCCAATGGTGATCTGGCGCCTCGGATCGAGGAATGGTTATCTTCGGCCATTGAAAAAACCGATATCCAACTGGAAAACGGAGACCGCCAGGAACTGATCGAAGGGATCAAACAGCAGTTCATTGGCTATGGCCCCATCCAGGAATACCTGGATGACCCCGATATCACCGAGGTGATGGTCAATGGTCCTGGGGATGTCTTCGTCGAAAAGGACGGGGCCATTTTCAAGACCGGCGCCGTATACGCCAATGACGACCACGTCATGTTCCACGCCAACCGCATCCTGGAACCCTTGAACCGCAGCGTGGACATTTACCGTCCCACCGCAGACGGACGCCTGCCGGATGGCTCCCGGGTTAACGTGGCGATCCCCCCGGTAGCCCTGGTGGGACCTTGCATCACCATCCGCAAATTCAAGCACGACAAACTCACCCTGGAAGAGCTGATCAAGCTGGGTTCCTTGATCTCCGAAATGGGCCTCTTCCTGGAGGCCTGTGTGGCCGCTAGGCTGAACATCATCGTGAGCGGCAATACCAGCTCCGGCAAAACCACCCTGTTGAACGTCCTCTCCCGCTTCATCCCCGACAACGAGCGGATCATCACCATTGAGGACGCTGCCGAACTCAATCTCATTCAAGACCACGTGGTCAATATGGAAACCCAGCCGGTTCATGCCGATGGGAGAGGCCAGGTCACCACCCGGGACCTGGTGCGCAACGTGCTGCGCATGCGCCCCGACCGTATCCTGGTGGGCGAGGTGCGCTCCGGAGAGGCCCTGGATATGCTCCAGGCCATGAACACCGGACACGACGGCTCCTTGACCACCCTGCACGCCAATTCCCCCCGCGATGCGCTTTCCCGGCTCGAATCCATGGTGATGATGGCTGGATTGGACATGCCCTTGATGGCTATCCGGCGGCAGATCGTAAGCGCGGTTGACTTGATCGTCCATCTCTCCCGGATGTCGGACGGCAGCCGGAAAATTACCCACATCACCGAGGTCCTCGGCATGGAAAGCGAAGTCCCCACCATGACCGACCTCTTCAAATTCACCCAGACCGGGCTTAGCGAAGATAAGAAGATTATCGGAGAGCACAAACCCACCGGCTTGCGCCCCTCCTTCATGCCCCAGATCAGCGCCGTAGGCATAGAGCTAACTGGCGTTATATTCGGCGCCGGAAGGCGACGTTAAAGTTATGGAAAACATGCACAGGAGTTTAAGACGCATCTTCAATAGGCCCCTCCGATGGCCGGTCTGGATCGCATTCGCCCTGCTGCCTCTGGCCGCGGCCAATGCCGCCAGCCCAGACAAATATCTCCCCAGCTACCAGGTGGCCTGTTCCTCTCACTTCGCCGAAGATACAGTTGACTGCGCCGACTATTACGACGGGCTGCCCATCGGCCCCGGGCAGAGCGTATACCAACCCCCCTCGCTGTCCTTCGGCGACCAAACCACAGCTCTGATCTACCAGTACGGGTTCGCCGGGATGCCGGAAGCTAACCACGTCAAGGGTGTGAAGGTTGATCTCTTTGAGAACGAGTATTACGCCACCCTGGCCGTCACCGTCCCCGATAAGGACGCCCTGATCACTCTCCAGGATTTCAGTCCCTATACCATCCCTGGCTATGGCGTGGCCCAGTATTTTGACCTGAGCGAAGAACCCGCCTTTGAAAACTTGGCCCTGAATCACCAATTCAATTTGTGCGGCCCCTTGTTGGCCTCCACCATCGTGGAAACTGACCCCATGGACTTGCTGCTCTCTATGGCCGAGCAACCCCAGTACGAGAACTTTTTCACCCAGGAAGATGAGGGGCTGTATTATTTCGAGTTGATGAGTTTATTCAACCAATACGGCTGGGAGACCGAGTTGAAGGTGGGCGTTGATAGTTCCTGCCGCTATGCCCGCACCGCCGGGCGGGACAACCGCTCCCTCCTGGGAATCCACACCCGCTGCAATCTCAGCCGCTGGCTGGAGTGGGGCAATATCGTTGTGGCCGGGGTCAACTTGGTCACCGACCCCCGGCTGGGCATCGCCATCCCAGAGCATTACCCCGCCGCGGCCAGCTCCACCTACACCAACACCGCCCACTACGTCGCCGTCCTGGCGCTTATCGAAAGCAAAGATGGCAGCTTGTACGTCCGAGTATATAACCCCTTCCAGAACCGGGAGGAGATCTACCGCTGGAATGATTTCTTCCTCACCTGGATGCGCGGCACTCACGAATTGGCCGGCATCTCCGTCATCGTCACCCCGCCATAGAAAAAAAATATTTAACCACCAAGACACAAAGACACAAAGTTTTTGGTTTTTCTTAGTGTCTTGGCGTCTTCGTGGTTAATGATTCTGACAGAGCAGGGCCGCTACGCGCACCTCTAATTGGTCATCATCGCTCTGGAGACGCGCTCCTCCAAGGTCAAGGATGGGTCGAAGAAGTCAACCTCCAGATTGCGCAGGTTTTCCCATTCAACCTCGGTTAGCTCGTAGCCCTCGACGGCTTTTTCGAGATCGGCTTTCAGCAATGCTCGGTAATCGGCGTCGTCGAAGGCTTTAAGGATAATCTCACGCACGTGTTCTTCGGACATAATGGCTCTCCTCTAGGGTTGGTGAATACTGTACTGAAACTTGCCTCCGAAGTATTAGAAGGGCAGTGATGGTTATTTCAGTTGAAACCATTCGCTCTGGAAATGCGCTCTTCCAATTCCAGCGATTGGTCGAAGAAGTCGGCGTCCAAATTTTTGAGGTTTTCCATTTCCAACTCGGTGAGTTCGTAACCCTCGGTGGCCTTATCCAGGTCGCTGGTCAGCAGCGCTCTGAACTCATGGTCATCGAAGGCTTTCATGATGATCTCGCGTATGTGCTGCTCGGACATGGTCGCTCTCCTATGAACCGTGGTTGAGGATGTATTGGCCTTGTATTCGAGGTTCGGAAAGTTTGCGAGCAATCTCAGTTCATGAAACCTGCTCTGGAGATGCGCTGCTCCAATTCCAGCGATGGGTCGAAGAAGTCGGCGTCTAGCTTCTTGAGATTCTCCACCTCAACCTCGGTGAGTTCGTATCCCTCGGTGGCTTTCGCCAGGTCGCTGGTCAACAACGCCCTGAACTCGGCGTCGTCGAAGGCTTTGAGGACGATCTCGCGTACGTGTTCTTCGGACATAGTGTTCTCCTTTGAGTGGTGATTGGTGAATGGACTATCTCATTATACAGTAAAATACACCCAGAATTCAAGAGTCAAAAACCGCAATAGGCAGGTACCCTTGTCTCTCCAAGACCCCTCAGAAAAAGATCGCCGGGTACGCCAGATCGTTCTTCAAGAGCAGATGATTTTTCTTTTAAAGCAGAGCGGGGATATCCGCTCTCCTCAGGTTGAGGCGGCCTTCCGGGCTGTACCCCGGCATGTATTCCTCCCCGGCGCGGCCTTGGAGAAGGCGTACAGCTTCAGGGAGGTCATCACCCACCGGCAGGAGGGCGTTCCGGTGAGCAGCTCCTCCCAGACCACCACCATGGCGATGATGCTGGAGCAGCTTGACCTCTCCTCCGGCATGAAAGTTCTGGAGGTGGGGGCGGGGACCGGGTTCAACGCCGGATTGCTCGCTCATTTGGTGGGCGAGAGGGGAGAGGTTGTCACCCTGGACATTGACCCGGAGATCGTGGAGACTGCCCGAAAGAACCTGGCCGCCGCCGGGCTGGGCCGCGTCCAGGTGGTGTGCGGGGATGGTTTCGAGGGCTATCCCCAGGCTGGGCCTTACGACCGGATCGTCCTCACCGTCGGCGCCTGGGACATCGCTCCGGCCTGGCGGGACCAATTGAAACCGGAGGGGAGATTGCTGGTTCCGCTGTGGATCCAGGGAGAGCAGCGCACTATCCTTTTTGCGCCCAGCGAGGAGGGACTGGAGAGCGTATCCCTGGTGCGCTGCGGCTTTGTCCGCTTGCGGGGCGTTGGGGCAGGCCCCGAATCTTTTCTCCAGCTTGATCCCCAGATTGATTTCATGGCCCTGGTGGATGAACGCCATCCCACTACCCCCCAAGCTCTATATGACCTTTTCACCAGCCCCAGCCGGGAGCGCAAGACTGAATTCCAGGTTACTTATCGGGAGGTCTTCGAGGACTTATCCCTCTGGCTGGCGGTGCATGACTCCAATTTCTTCATCCTGCATGCCGAGGGGGAGGCGGAGGAAATCGCCTTCGTGCCCGACCTCTATGGCGTCCCCGGCCGGATGCACGTCGCCTATGGCCTGCGGGAGGAAGGGGCGGCCTGCGTTTTGATCCGTTCGCCCCAGCCTTCCCCGGAGAATGCCAGCCCCTTCGACCTGCACCTACGTTCCTATGGCCCCGATACTGGATTGGAGGGACGCCTGCTGGCCCGGCTCAGGGCCTGGGATGCCGCCGGGCGGCCCGCCTCGGAGAGGGTGAAGATACGCGCCTATCCGGTTGGGGAGGATAGCCTCCCTTCCCCGGATGAAGTGGTGATCGCCAAGAAGTGGATGAAATACGGGTTCCGGTGGCAGGAGGGGAGAGGGTTGCAGGTTGAAGGTTGCAGGTTGTGAATAGGGGATTGTGAGTTGCCACTTGCCATCCGCAACTTGCCACTTTGTAAGGAAAGAATGCGTCCGGATACGATATACTAACTTGTTGTAAAGAAACCATAATCAAGATGATATGAAGCCTCCCTTAAGAGTAGATTACAATATCCTCACATCAAGCGCCAAACCCGACCTAATTGGGCTGTTTTTCCAATTAATCGCGAGAGGTTTCTGCTACGATGGGATTCAAACCATATTAGGACAACGCAGTTTCATTGACCACTATCATGCCTTCCAAGAGTGATTTGCGCCTCGATCTGCCTCCTTTGATATTTACAGAGCGTAGATGCAGGCCGGTTAGATCACTGCTTCCCGACGATCAATCTCAGGGGCATGGGTAGGTTATGGCCTTATTTAACCGGCTAAGAAGCCTCTGGGAAAAACTCGTAGAGCCAGCAGACTCGGTGCGAGGCGAGGAGGCGCGCTACCAGGCCCGGCTTTTGGCCTCCGTGCTGGCGACCATGCTGCCGTTGGGGTTTGTATTAACCACGCTGCCCTGGTTGCTGGAGCCTGGGAACGCCCTGCATAGCTTATCTTTCTTGACCGCCCTGTCCATGGGAGGAATCTGGCTGGTCGCATACTACCTGAACCGCCGAGGACGCACCTCACTGGCCGGGGGGCTGCTGATCGCCGCAACCGAGATCGGCATTAGCTTGACCATCATAGACAACCATCACTTCCACGAGATGAACTTCTATTTAATCCCCGTGGTGATCAGCGGCCTGCTTTTTTCAAATCAGACGACTAGGAATCTGGTGGGGATAAATATTTTGGGCATCCTCCTCTCACCCATGTATTTTACCGACCTGACCGTGGTGGACATCCTCATAAACCCGCTGGGTTTTGTCGTTATCGGCTCAGCCTTGATCTATTTCTTCAACTATCACCGGGATTGGCTGGAAAACTACCGCCAGGCCGAGTTGATCGCCAGCCAAACCCGCTTCGAACTGGTCATGGAGGGGGCCAGGGATGGGTTGTGGGATTGGGACCTGGTTAATAATACGGTCTACTATTCCCCCCGTTGGAAAGCGATACTGGGCTTTGAAGAGCAGGAAATTGGGAGCGATCCAAATGTATTGTTGGAACTTATTCACCCGGACGACTACGACCGGGTAGTTAACGGCCTGCTCAACCGCCTGGAAGACCACGCGCCTAGCTTCACCATTGAATATCGGATGCGGCATAAGGATGGCGGCTACCGTTGGATCCATACCCGGGGACAGATAGCCACCAATGAAAAAGGGAAACCCTGCCGGGTAGCCGGTTCCCACACCGACGTCACCCATCGCCGGGAAACCGAGGATGCTCTCCAGCGCCAGGCGATGGATCTGTACACCATGTTGGAGGCCTCCCAGACAATCTCCTCCACCCGAAATATTGACCAGGTGTTGAAACAGATCGGCTTCCACATCGCCAACGCCCTGGCGGTGGATGGCTGCGCCATCTCCCGGTGGGATGAAGAAGCTGAGGCCCTTATCACCTGGGTGGACTGCCGCAGGGACAGCGTCGAACCGGACCCGCCCGGCACGGTCTATCCCCTGAAAGACCTCCCTGTCACCCGGGCCATGATAGAAACCGGGGAACCTCTGGTCTTCCACCGAGATGACCCAGAGATAGATCCCCATGAGCTTGCCCTGATGGAAAAACTGGATATCGCCAGCCTGATGATGATCCCCCTCATCTATGGCGAAGAGACCATCGGCTTGCTGGAACTGGATACCAGCCAGGCCAGGGAATTCACCCCCGATGACCTCCGCCTGTGCCAGGGATTGGCCGAACAAGCCGCGGTGGCGATTGAGAACGTCCGCTTGTATGAAGAGACCCAGCGGCAGCTTAAAGAGCAAACCATCCTACGGGAGGTGGGAGAGACGCTGGCCTCAACCGTAGACCAGGATGCGTTGTTTACCCGTATCTTACAGCAAGTCTGCGAGGCGGTGGACGCCACCAGCGCTTATATCAGCAGCTATAGCCCAGACACTTACCTATCGGTCACTCTGGCCGAGTACATTGGCCCCAATGCAAATCCATCGGAAGTGGAAAGCGATTTGGGTGTGGAATATAAAGAAGACCCGGATAATTTTTGGGAAAACATGAGGGCGGGAAGGTCGGTGGTCTATCACCATGACGACACACATCTAACTGACGTAGACCTCATCGAAATGGCCCAGTATGGGGCTAAGTCAATCTTGGCAATACCGTTGAGCAGCAAAGGCGAATCGGTCGGCATCATCGAAGTATGGGAGAGCCGGGTGCGGCGGGAATTTACCCCGGAGGAGATCGCCCTGTGCGGCAGCATCGCCCGGCAAGCCGCAGTGGCGATTGATAACCTCCGCCTTTATGAACAGACCCAACAAGAGATCCAGGAGCGCACCAAGGCTGAGGAAGCCCTGACACGCCAGGCCAGGGAGCTTTCCACCATGCTGGAGGCCTCCCGGGCGATCTCGTCCACCATGCAATTTCAGGAAAGGCTGCTGTTGATCGCCAAGCACATGACCGATGCGGTGGGCGCTTCGGGCTGTACCCTCTCCCGGTGGGATCGAGAGGCGGATGGGGTGATCACCTTGATCGAGACCCGCCTTGCAATGGATGAAGATTCGGTTGAACCGGGAACCATCTTCTACTTGGATGATTATCCGGCCACTCGGAAAGTGTTGGAAGACCGGGAGACGATGACCATCTATCTCAGCGATCCCGATGCAGACCCAGCTGAAACCGCTCTGTTACAGGAGCATGAGGCCGCCAGCTTATTGATGCTGCCGCTTATCTATGGAGATCAGGTGGCCGGCCTGGTAGAAATCGACCGAGAAGGCGAAAGAGAATTCACCGTTGAGGATATCCGCCTCTGCCAGGGGTTGGCCGAACAGGCTGCGGTGGCTTTCGAGAACGCCCGGTTGTACGAAGAGACCCAAAGGCAACTCAGAGAGCAGACCATCCTGAGGGGGGTGGGGGAAGACCTCACCTCCACCCTAGACCAGGAAGCCTTGTTGTCCCGCATCGCGCGGCAGTTCAACGATGCGGTTGGAGCCACCAGCGCTTATATCTGCATTTTCGACGATGAGACCCGTTACTCATCGGTGGCGTCCGAGTACATCAGCCCCCAGGCCCATGAACTGGAGCAGCAGAGTGATCTAGGGGTCCAATATTTCGAGGAGGCGCAGGAGGATGAGTTTTTAGCGATGATGAAGACCGGCCAACACCTGGTAGATCAGGTGGATAATCCTGCACTGATTGAAGAGGACCGCGCCCATATGATCCAATTCGGGGCCAAATCCATATTGTTCATCCCCCTGAGCGTCAAAGGAGAGTCGATTGGCTTCGTGGAAGTGTGGGAGAGCCGGGAACGACGGGAGTTCACTCTGGAGGAGATCGCCCTCTGCCACAGTATCGCCCAGCAGGCCTCCGTCGCTCTGGACAACGCCCGCCTGTACGAGCAAACCCAGCAAGAGGTGCAGGAACGCAAGGAAGCCGAAACTGCCTTGCAGCGCCAGACCAGGGAATTGTCCACCCTGCTGAAGACCTCCCAGGCGATCACCTCCACCCTGCAGATCGAAGAGACCCTTGAATTGATCGCCTCCCACATCTCCGAGGCGATGGAGGTGGATGGCTGTATCATCTTCCGGTGGGACCAAGAAAATGACGCTATCGTCACCTTGGTTGATCACCTCAGGGGAAGTTATAACTGGGGCAGCGAAATAGAACCAGTATACTATTTGGAGAAATTCCCTTCCACCCGGGCTGTGCTGGAGACGGGTATGCACGCCATTTTCCACCGCGATGACCCCGAGGTGGACCCGGAAGAATTGGCCTCAATGGAAGCCGATAAGACGGCCACCATGCTCATGGTGCCCCTAATTTATGGCGATCAGGTGATCGGCCTGGTAGAAATGAACACAACCCAGAAGCGTGACTTCACTTTGGATGAGATTCGCTTTTGCCAGGGTTTGACCGAGCAGGCTTCGGTCGCTATCGAGAACGCCCGGCTGCATGACGAGACCCAAAGCCAGCTCAGGGCCGAAACCATCCTCCGGGAGGTGGGCGAGGCGCTCACTTCCACCCTGGACCAGGAATCGCTGCTCAACCACCTGGCCCGTCTGTTCAACGAGGCCATTGGGACAACCAGCGCCTTTATCTGCACCTACGAAACCGAGACGCAGACCTCCACCGTCCTAGCCGAGTATGTGAGTCCATTGGACCAGGATATGGAGAAAATAAGCTATATCGGCGATGAATATCACGAGGCGGATATTAAATATTGGGAACAGATGGTGGCGGGAAAGCATTTTGTAGAGCATTTTGATGACGATGATCTGGCGGAAGAGGATCGCGCCCAAATGGCCCAGTATGGGGGCAAGTCCATCTTGTACATCCCTCTGAGCGTCAAAGGGGAGTCCATCGGCTACGTTGAATTATGGGAGACCCGGGAGCGGCGGGAGTTCACCCCGGAGGAGATCGACCTGTGCCACAGCATCGCCCGGCAGGCCGCGGTGGCCCTGGACAACGTCCGCCTCTTCGAGCAGGCCCAGCAGGAGATTGAAGAGCGCAAGCGGGTGGAGGAGTTGCTCCGGCACGACGCTTTCCACGATAAGCTGACCGGCTTGCCCAACCGGGCCTTGCTGACCGAGCGTCTGGAGCGCACTCTGGTGAGGACCCGGCGGCATCCCCAATACCGGTTCTCGGTCCTTTTCCTGGATTTGGACAATTTCAAGAACGTCAACGACAGCCTGGGCCACACCATCGGGGATAAGTTGCTGGTCCAATTTGCCGACCGGTTGAACGGCTGTGTGCGGGAGGTGGATACCGTGGCTCGTTTGGGCGGGGATGAATTCGTCATCCTGCTGGAAGACATTGAAGACCTCCATCATCCCACTATTGTGGCTGAACGCATCCTGGAAAGCCTGAACCATCCTTTCCAGTTGAGCGAGAATGAGATCTACAGTTCGACCAGCATTGGGATCGTAGTTGGAGCGATTGAATATTATTACCCCGAGGAGGTCTTGAGCGACGCCGATATCGCCATGTACCGGGCCAAAGACCTGGGCCGGGGACGCTATGAGATTTTCGACCGCTCCATGCGGGAAAAGATCCTGGAACGCCTGACCCTGGAACGCCAGCTTCGCCGGGTGATCGAACGGGAGGAACTGGTCCTTCACTACCAGCCCATCCATGCGTTAGCAGATGGCGAGATTTCCGGGTTTGAAGCCCTGGTGCGTTGGAAACATGCCCAGAACGGGTTGATATTTCCGGGGGAATTTATCCCCATTGCAGAGGATACCGGATTGATCTTGAAGATCGGGCGGTGGGTGCTTCACACTGCCTGTTCCCAGACCCAGGAATGGCAAGAGCGATTCCCCCAGAATCCGGCTCTGACGATCAGCGTCAACCTGTCGGGCCGGCAATTGGTCCAACCGGACCTGGTGGAAGAGGTGCAGCAAATCCTCCAGGAAACTGGGTTGAGAGCCAGCAGCTTGAACATCGAGATCACGGAGAACGCGGTGATAACCGAACTGGAGAAGGTGATTGTAACCTTGGAACAGCTCCGGGCTATCGGGGTGGGGGTGCAGTTGGACGACTTCGGCACCGGGTATTCGTCCTTGAATTATCTGCACCAACTGCCCATTGACGGCATCAAGATAGATCGCTCTTTCATCACCCAGGTGAGCGCGGAGAATAAAAAACCCAGCCTGACCCAGAGCATCATTACCATGGGGCACGAATTGGGGTTGACTATCATTGCAGAAGGCATTGAATCCGAAGAGCAGATCGTCCGCCTGAAGGCGCTGGGGGCTGATTATGGGCAGGGCTATCACTTCTCCCGTCCGGTGGAGGCGGAGGGGGTTGAGGAATTGTTGGGGGGAACGGTCTGAGGGGTTTACCCTCACCCTGTTCCGAGACTAAAATCTCGGAACGGTCCCTCTCCCTGGAAGGGAGCGGGGGGAGGGTGGCGCCCGGTCAGGTAATCTTTTCTCTTACCCAAACACGGTTTGTTTGACCACTCTCTCTTCAAATTCAAAAGGCGCGCCCCGCTCGGCCATCCCGGCGAAGAACTTCATCGGGTCCAGGCAGTCGGGTGTGACTACGCCGGGTTCCACCTCCCCGTTCACACACATCTTGGCCCCTGCAAGAGCTGGCAGGGCCACGTAGACTTGGGTGGTCCCGTAGGCCTTGAACAATTGCCGCTGGCGGTCTTTATCGGTCCCCTGGGCGAAGCGGTAGACCAGAGTGCGGGTTTACCCCACCCCTGATCGGGCGCCCTCCACCGAGACCTCCATGATGCCGTTCAGTTCGGAGTCCAGGATGCTCTCCTCGGTCTCCTCCAGGAACCGGTTGCCGGGCCGCTTGACCAGCTTCATCAACACGGCCCGGGGCGAGACCTTCACCCCATCCAGGTCTATCTCCCGGTCATCGCCGAAGCCCATTTTCACAAAGGCCCCCAACAGCGCATCCACCGGATAGCGGAAATCTACCTCCTGAAGCCCTTTGTCCCTATAATATCGGGGCATGAGATAAGGCTCTTCGTGGCAGTGAGAGGAGAGCAAGACCTCCCCTACCGGCGCGGGGAAGGCGTGGGTCTCCGGGTTGCTGAAGATGGGCAATTCCACGAACTCCCCTCCCTGGAGCGCCATAGGGGGATCGGCGGTGTCTTCCAGCAGGATCTCCGGGGAC
>CBDUUP010000045.1:0-17021 GCA_965370435.1 uncultured Anaerolineales bacterium
ACGGCCAGGTACTTTCGACTCCTTTCTTGGACCTCCGCGACCGGGTGAAGAAGAAGAGAACCTGGGAGCAGGGTTTGTTGGGCTTGGCTTTCCACCCGCGCTATGCGGAGAACGGATATTTCTACGTCAATTACAGCGACGCACAGGGCGATACCGTCATCGCCCGATTCCGTGTCTCCGCGGACCCGGAGGCGGCCGACCCGGCCACCGAGAAGATCTTGCTCCATATAGAGCAGCCCTACAACAATCACAATGGGGGCGGGTTGGCGTTTGGGCCGGATGGGTATTTATATATTGGACTGGGGGATGGCGGCTCGGCGGGGGACCCGAAGGGCAACGGCCAATCGCTGGACACCCTGCTGGGCAAGATGCTGCGGATTGACGTGGATGACGGCGACCCGTATGAGTCTCCGGCGGAAAACTTGTTTTCCTCGGCGGGACTGCCGGAGATCTGGGCTTATGGGCTGCGCAATCCTTGGCGGTTTTCCTTTGACCGGCTGACCGGAGACCTCTTCATCGGGGACGTGGGGCAGAACGAGTGGGAGGAAATTGATTTCATGCCCGCGGGAAGTCCGGCGGGGACGAACTTTGGGTGGAGGTACCGGGAAGGCGGACACCCTTTTAAGGGCAACCCGCCCAGCCTGGCGGACCTGGTGGACCCGGTTTGGGAGTACGACCACAGCCTGGGCTGCTCGGTGACCGGCGGGGTAGTCTATCGGGGGAGTGCGCTGCCAGCCTGGCAGGGGGTGTATATCTACGGCGATTATTGTACGGGATTGGTTTGGGGATTGGCGCCAAGGGCCGACGGGGGGTGGGAGAATAGGTTGATGTTCGAGACCGGGGCGGCGATCTCCTCATTTGGGGAGGACGAAGCGGGAGAGGTCTATCTGGTGGACCAGGAGGGCTATGTTTACCGGTTGGCGGGGGTGGATAACTGAACTGATTAGACCCTAAGGTTTTTTAAAACCCTTAGGGTCTAGGACGGATGGGAGAATTTTTCCCAATCCCGAGTCACCTTGGTGACCAATCACCTTGGTGATAAATTACCTAATCACCCACACAGCCAACTCAAGTAGACCCTGCCCAATCGCGCTCGCTAACTCCTCATTATCCTCCTCCAGCAGGACCACCACCGCCAGAGGCGTATCATGCCCCGGCAGGGTGCCGCCGATGAACCAGGTGAGGGGTTGGGATTCGCCTTGACGGGTCAGGCTTTACCAGAATGAGGACTCCGGCAGGGCCAGGAGGTGGGCGAGGGTTTCGGCTTCCAGGGGAGAGATGACCATCGCCGGGCTGCCCAGCGCGGGGAGTCTCTGCCAGCCCAGGGGCGCGTGATCATGTTGCCGTTAGCGTCGTAGGTGTAGGAATCGCTGCCCAGGCTGTCCACCGCGTGGGGGCGGGTGGCGCTGTAGTTGTAAAGCTCCGGCTTGCTCTGAATATTTACTCTTGGTTCCTTGGTTTTCTTTTCTCAGTCACCTCAAGACCGAGGATAGTTGCAGCTATTAGGGCAACCGTAAAAGATGGTGGATATATTAGAAAATAAACTAAGCTTTCAAGAATTGGAGACCTTGATATCTGATCCAAACTCGCTCCGCATCCCCAAAGGAATCCTGTCAATCCAAGGTGTATCAAGAATGGCTTTATAATGTTCCATGGAAGTTTCTCTCCCCTTTTTATAGGTGGAGAGATCATACCAACTCGAATGATAGTTAATAAACCAGCAAATAATAGGACGGGCCAAAATGGCGCTATTAGGATTGCTAGTGATAATATGAATTGAAGAATCCCATTTATCATAATTTTAGTCTCCTATTGAAACTGAAAAGAAGTTTTTCTATTCAAATATCAGAACTACTTTCTGGTGCAGATGCAAACAAGATACTCAGGACAATAGGTATTACGCTACCCCATTGCCGCTTTGATGAACATCTCTGCATTCCCGAAAATGTCCCATGATTATACATGAGGTAATTAGGGATTGGGTTGCTCGACTTGGTATGGGGGAGTTTTTCCGAATCCCCAATTACCTTATTGACCAATCACCTAATCACCCACACAGCCAATTCAAGTAGCCCTCGCCCAATCGCGCTCGCCAACTCTTCATTATCCTCCTCCAGCAGAACCGCCACCGCCAGAGGCGTGTCCTGCCCCGGCAGGGTGCCGCCAATGAACCAGGTGAGGGGTTGAGTCCCTCCTATAAGAGTCAGGCTTTGCCAGAATTGAGTCTCCGGCAGGGCCAGGAGGTGGGCGAGGGTTTCGGCGTCCTGGGGAGAGATGACCTGTGTGGGACTGCCCAGCGCGGGGAGAGCTTGCCAGCCCGTCTCCGGGACGTTCATCGCCATTGCCAGCCGGGGGGCGGGGAGTATCCCGCCGGAACTCAATACCGCCGCGGACAGGCACATCTGCAAGGGGCTGAGACGCAAGGACATCTGGCCTGGTTTCAGATGGATATTGGGATCGGGCGTTGGGTTGGCGGGGCCGATGGGCAGGCGCAACTCGAGGGAGTCATAATACCCCAGGGCGTCGAATAAATTTTGCATCCCCAAGGAGTCCAAGATGTCGGACTGGTAGAACAAGGAATGGATCGCCTCTCCTGGATTGTAGCCTCCCAGTGTGGCCCGGTTGAGCAGGGGAGCGTTTGGGTCTTCTATCAAGTCGTTCCAGGCGGCGTCCAGATCGTTGGGATCGAAGGTGGGGTGGGAGGCCAGGACGTATATCTCCCCGGTCTCGGCGTTGAGCAAGACCGCCGCGCCTTTGTGGCCCTCCAGGAAGCTGTCCGCCGCCGCCTGCATGTCTAAGTCCAGGCTCAGGCGCACGTCCACGCCGGGGGGCGGCTGTCCGTAGAGCAGGTGGCTCCACCAGATGGCGAGGGGGTCGGGGCCACGCTCGCCGCGCAGGATGGGGTCAAGGCTGGCCTCCAACCCGGATTGTCCGTACACGGAATGCGTATAGCCAATGACCGCGCCTAAGGCTGAATAGGCGTAAAAACGCTCGAATTCGCCCGGTTTGCCCTCCGAAACGGCCAGCGGGCGGTCTTCCCGGTCGCTGAGCGCGCCCCGGTGGACGTAGCGATCGGCGATAGCGCGGCGGGCGTTGTCGGTGCGGGTGAGCAAATCCGGCCCGCGGACGAACCCCCACCATCCGGCGGCTATGGCGGCTGCGCTCAACCCGGCCAGCAGGAAGCCGCCCAGCGCGGTGTAAGGCCGCGGCCGGGGGAGAGGGGCGGGCGCGGTCCCTGGGCGTTGGCTGAAGTGCAGCAGGATCAGGGCGGCCAGGAAGGAGGTCACCAGCGAAGAGCCACCGTAGGAGACGAAGGGCAGGGTGACGCCGGTCAGCGGCAGGACTCGCAGGTTCCCGCCGATGATGAGGATGCTCTGGGCGGCGAAGTAGGCGGTGATCCCGGCGGCGAGATAGCGGCGGTAGACCCCCTGGGCGTTGAGGGCGGTTTGCAGTCCTCGCACGGTCAACAAGCTGAGCAAGGCCAGCAATCCCAGCGCGCCCACCAGGCCGCTCTCCTCGACAATGGAAGTAAAGATGAAATCCGAATGAGAGATAGGCACCAGCCCTGGACTGCCCATCCCCGGTCCCCGCCCCAACACGCCCCCCGCGGCGACCGCGATCAGGGACTGTACGATCTGGTAGGAGCGTCCGCTGGGGTCCAGCCAAGGGTTGAGCCAGGCTTCCATGCGCAGGCGCACTACGTCAAAGAGCAGGGTGCCCGCCAGTCCGGCCACGGCCAATCCCACCCCGCTGAACGACAGGAAGCGGCGGTTCCCGGTGGCGGCGTAGACGATGGCGGTGTAGAGGAACAGGAAGATGGAGGCGGTTCCCAGGTCGCGTTGGGCCACCAGGAGGAGCAGGACCAATCCGGTCATCACCACGGTAGGGGCCAGGAGAGGGCGGAGTTGGTGGATGATGGTCTGGCGGTCGGCCAGGTAGGCGGCCAGATAGACGATGAGGAGCAGCTTGAGCGGTTCGGAGGGCTGGAGGTAGACCCCGCAGCATCCCAGCCACAGCCTCGGCCCAAAGCCCATCGGATTGCTGCCCAGGAGCAGGGTGAGAGCCGTCAGCCCCAACCCGCCGGTGAGCCAGAGATATTTGTACCGCCGCAGGAAGCCCAGGTCGCTGGAAGCTCGCAGCCCGGCGATGAACAGCCCCCCCGCGATCCCCAGCCAGACCGTCTGGCGCAGCCCGAAGGTGGGCGTCAGCCGCCAGATGGTCAGCAGCCCCCAGCCGGAAAGAAAAGCCACTACCGGCAGCAGGTAAGGGTCGCTCTCCGGCAAAAAGCGGAGGACTTGCCGGTGGGCGACGGCGAATACCGCCAGCCAGACGATAAAGCCGAACCAATGGGTGAGGCGATACTCCGTGGCGAAGGTGCGCATCCGCCCAGCCTGGGCGAGGCTGAGGGCGACGGAATAGAAGAAAAGGAACAGGGCCGCCAAACTCAGCAGGCGGCCTTGAATTTTCTCGGAGGGGGTCAGGGGGCGGGTCACGACCCTAGATATTTATCCACCAGCAGGGACAGGCGTTGGCGGGTTTCGGGCGGGATGGCCTCCGGGCGGGTAATGAGGGCCATGCTCAAGGCCTGGTGGCAATCGCAGTCCCGTTCGACGTCCAGGTCCCGCACCAGGTTCTGGACAGCTTCCTGGGCGGTGACGGTGTTGCGGTTTAAGGTTTCGATTATCATATCCACACTCACCGGTTCCTCACTGACGTGCCATACGTCGTAATCGGTGACGTGGGCCATAGCGGCGTAGCACATCTCGGCCTCGCGGGCCAGGAAGGCTTCCGGCGAAGTGGTCATGCCGATGAGGGACATCCCCCAGGCGCGGTAGGTGTTGGATTCGCCCCGGGTGGAGAAGCGGGGGCCTTCGATGGTGATGAAGGTCCCGCCCTGGTGAACGGTCACGCCGGTGGCCTCCACCGCCTGGCGGGCGTCGCTGGAAAGATCAATGCAGAACGGGTCGGCGACGCCGACGTGGGCGACCAGGCCGCCGTCGAAGAAGCTGCGTTTGCGCCCGTGGGTGAAATCGAAAAGCTGGTCGGGGATGACGATGTGTCCAGGGGCGTAATCATCCCGCAGCGACCCGCAGGCGTTCACGCTGATGACGAATTTCACTCCCAGAGATTTGAGGGCGTAAAGGTTAGCCCGGTAGTTCACCTCCGTGGGGGAGAGGCGGTGGCCCAGTCCGTGCCGGGCCAGGAAGGCGACCCGCTTCCCCTCCAACGTGCCGACCACGATAGGGGCGCTGGGTTCACCGAAGGGGGTGTCAATGCTTACGGTCTCCGTGTTTTCAAGTCCGGGCATATCGTACAGCCCCGACCCGCCGATGACGCCAATCAATGTTTTGTCTGCCATAGCTGCCTCCGTTTGTTTTGTTAGGTGTGGAAGTAAATAATCTTAAAAAATATCACCACAGAGACACAGAGTGCGTCGCTTCGCTGGAGAGAAAAACATAAAAAATTATCTCTGCGAACTCGGTCAGCTTGTCGTGGAGTCTCTGATGAATAAAATATGCAATATACTTTCATTTTGATTAATTCTTTTGCGAACTTCCGGATTACTAAATAAAAAAGTTTTCTCTGTGTTCTCTGTGTCTCTGTGGTGATAAAGTTTTTATCCTCGCTCCTCCAACCCAACCACACCGCTCACCTCCCCACAGCGGAGCCGGTCGCCGTCGGCCAGCACGGTGGGGGTGGTGACGGGCTGGTCGTCCAGAAAGGTGCCGTTGGTGGAGCCTAGGTCTTCCACCCACCATTGGTTGTGGTGGAAGCTGAGGCGGGTGTGCTGGGCGGAGATGGTGTCGTTGTCCAGGGTCACGTCGCAGGCCGGGTCGCGTCCCAGGATGACCTGGGGCAGAGTGAAGGTCTGCGCATCGGAGGGGTCGTCGGCCTGGAAGAGGAGTTTGAGCGGGGGTATCCTCCGGGTGTTGGCGAGCTGGGCCTGCTGGCGCAGACTCTGCCAGAGGGTGAACAAGGCCCAGCCCAGGAAGGCGTACAGGAGCAAGGCCATTATCAGGCGCAAGGCTAACAGCAGCAGGTTTACCATCGCGTTTTGGGAAGTGGAATACTTAATCTGGGCGGTCGGGGTCCCCAATTTGGGTGGTGGGTTGGTCGCCGGTATAGCCCGGCGATTCGTATTGGTCGGTCTCATCCAGCGGGCGGGAGGAGTCCTGCCCGTAGACCATCGGCACCCCCGCCAGGGAGATCACGTCGCCGGGATAGAGCGCGCTGTGTTCGACCCGGTTCCCGTTGACGAACACTCCACCGGAGGATTCCAGGTCGAAGACCATGAAGCGGCCCTTGACGGCCCGCACCTGGGCGTGGTTGCGGGAGACCCGCGGGTCGTCTATCACCAGGTCGTTATCCAGCTTGCGGCCCAGGTTGACCACCGGCTGGTTGAGCTTGAAGACCTTGGCGCCCTCCACGATCAGGAAGGCATCCTGGGGATATTGTTCGGTATCTTCGTCAATTGGTTCAGGTGTCATCGCTTGGGTCTCTGGTAATTCGCCGGCGCTGAAGTTCACCGCAATTTGCAGTTCCCCTTCCTGCATCGCTTCGTCGCTGGCGATGGCGATGGAAGGAGGAGCGGGAAAATGCAGGCCCGACTCGTGTCCGGCTTCCTGGAGCATGAGGGCCAGTTTGTCCAGCAAAGGCTGGTTGGCGTTCAAGTTTTGCGCCAGGACCGGACCGGCGGTCAAGGTGTACAAATTGGGAGCAACTTTCGTGCCGCCATTTTCAATTTTAAGGTTTGCGGACATCGCCTCGACCAGGCGTTGGGCTAGGCCGCTCTGGGCGTCGCCGCCGGAAAAAAGGCGGGCGGCGTTCTCTTCGATGAATTGTTGGATGCGGGCCTCGAACTGTGCCAGTATGTCCTTCATGTGCCTGTATTATAGAGTTTTCGGATGATTTACGCAAGCGTGGATTTTGATGAATTGGGGGTGGAGAATGGAAATTTAAAAACAGAGAATAGAGAATAGTTTGGATTGATTTGAGAAATGTAAATATCTTTAGGGGGGATTTAGATTTCTATCCATAATTGAGTCGATTGTGGCAAGTATATTCTCTATATCGCTGAGCGTTATTCGGTCAAGGTGCATCCAAGCAGAAAAAACAACGATATACTCCTGATATAATCCAGTCCAAACACACCCATTCCTCTGACTGGGTACGTAATCGTAACATTCAAAATGGTACTTATCGGCTACCGAACTCTGATACGACCAACCTATCGGGGTTTCGACAGGTGCAATATAGAACCATTTTTCATAAGCATAATCCGCATCTTGGACGCTTGACCATCGGTAAATATCATGTCTGGCTGTAATTCCCTCAATATCGGTACCAAAAAATACATGCATTAATTCCTCCGCATGTGTAATACTATCATGCGCTTCAACTGGACCGTGTATGACCTCCCAATTATCTGGAAAGCTAGACGAATCGATCAATAAATCTATCAATGAAAATGGACGCACAGGAGCAGGGACAGGCGCTGGTCCCAAGTAACATGCAGTGATACCTAGCATGATCATTATTGGGAACATCAGTATTCGTAGTTGAAACCCGGACTCGTCATGGTTATTCTTCATGTTCATATGTACTCAGTGATCAAATGGATTGTTCAGAAAGGTAGTAGCCGCAAGTCCTTCATGTGCCTGTATTATAGAGTTTTCGGATGATTTGCGCAAGCGTGGATTTTGGGGAATTGGGGGTGTTTGGCGACTAAAGTCGCACAAACTTTTACAAAGTCGGCCTTCGCCGACTAAAAGAGGGTTTCAGTCCGCCGAAGGGCGGACTTCGCAGTTGTTGGTGCGACTTTAGTCGCTTATGTTTTTTTCTAAAATCCATTATACTTACTTCACGATGGATAAGCAGAAGGCTGGTTTCCAGGAGATCGAGCATACCGCCGACTGGATGCTCAAGGTCTGGGCGGGGGACTTACCCGGCCTCTTCGAGCAGGCGGCAAGGGGGATGTACTCCCTCTCCGGGACGCGGCTGGGATCTGGGGAAAGAGTGGAGCGCCATTTGGAACTCGATGCGCTGGACTCGGAAGGTTTGCTGGTCGCTTTCCTGGAGGAGCTGCTATATTTCGGGGAGTGGGACCAGCTTGGCTTTGATGGATTCCAGATCGCTATTCAAGGAAACGCCCTCCGCGCGACGGTGAGCGGCGCGCCAATAATCTCTCAGGAGAAAGAGATCAAGGCGGTGACTTTCCATAATTTGAACATTCAGGTCGTTGATAACAGACTGGAAGTTAATATCGTATTCGACGTATAGGAGAAATCATGGTTGACATACAAGACATGCGCAAGATCAGCGAACACGAGTGGGAGATTCCCGCCTCCTACCGGAGCGACATGCGGGTGCCGGTGAGGATATTCACCACCCAGCGCCTGCTGGAGGCGGTGTTGACGGACCGCTCCCTGGAGCAGGCCGTCAACGCGGCCACGCTGCCGGGGCTGGTCGGCCAGGTGGTGGTGATGCCCGACATGCACCAGGGCTACGGCTTCCCCATCGGCGGGGTGGCGGCCACCCGCTATCCTGAAGGGGTGATCTCGCCGGGCGGGATCGGGTATGACATCAACTGCGGGGTGCGATTGCTGGCTTCGCAGATCGAGTATGAGGCCGTCAAGGGGGAGATCGACGCGTTGGTCACGGCCATCAATGCCAACTGTCCCAGCGGGGTGGGCGTCAAGGGCGCGGTGAGACTCAGCGCCGGAAATTTGGATAAGGTTCTGGCGGAAGGCTCCCGCTGGACGCTAAAGAACGGCTACGCCAACGAGATGGATGTCCGCCGCACCGAGGATGGCGGATGTCTGGAGGGCGCGGATCCCTTCCACCTCAGCGACCGGGCCAAGCAGCGAGGCCGCCCGCAGTTGGGGTCTATGGGCGGCGGCAACCACTTCATCGAGATTGACCGGGTTGAGCAGATCTTCGATGAGGAGGCGGCCCGCGTCATGGGCCTGGAGGAGGGAAACCTCGCGGTGCAAATTCACTGCGGCTCGCGGGGATTGGGCCATCAGGTCTGTTCCGATTATGTGAAGAGGCTCCAGGGCGCGGTGCAGAAATACAATATCAAGCTGCCCGACCGGGAATTGGTTTGCGCGCCGATGGATTCTCCCGAAGGCGAGGCCTATCTCTCCGCCATGCGGGGCGCGGCCAACTACGCTTTCGCCAACCGCCAGGTGTTGGCCCATTTCGTCCGCCGGGCCTTTGAGGAGACGCTGGCGGGCCGGGTAAGCAGTTGGGACCTGAGCCAGGTCTATGACGTGGCCCACAACATCGGCAAGATCGAGACTCACGAGGTCAACGGCAGGCCGGTGGAAGTTTGCGTGCATCGGAAAGGCGCGACCCGGGCATTCGGCCCCGGCGCAGCGGACCTGCCTCCCGAATACCAGGCCGTCGGACAGCCAGTGCTGGTGCCGGGCAGTATGGGGACTTCCTCCTGGGTGTTGGTGGGGACGGAAGAGAGCATGAACCGCTCCTTCGGCTCTTCCTGCCACGGTGCGGGCCGGGTGATGAGCCGCAGCAAGGCCAAGAAGATGGTGCGCGGCACCGACCTGCGTGAAAGGCTGGAAGGCGAGGGCATTCACATCCGAGCCCGCTCGATGGCCGGGCTGGCCGAGGAGGCTCCCCAAGCCTATAAGGATGTGGACGCGGTGGTCAACACCGTCTGCGCGGCGGGGATCGCCCGGAAGGTGGCCCGGCTGAGGCCGCTGGCGGTGGTGAAGGGGTGAGGAGTTTCTCTAGAATTGAGAACCTCCCGCAGGTTGGGAACTTTGTTCCTTAAACCTGCGGGAGGTTTGGTTTATGGGAGAGCAGTCGAAGATTCCGTTATTAGTACTCATACGATCAAGGAACACCTGTAGCGTCTGGATATGCTTCGAGGAAATATTCCTCAAATTTCGCGTAACCTGTCCACGGGGTTAATTCATCTAATGGATAGCCGATGGTCTGTAGAAATCCTCCTGCTGTTGGTGGAAAGAAGTTAAACCATTGACATATCAAACCCCCATCAAAATCAGGATATGGTTTGTATCCAGATGCCGTTGTTATTAGACCATTCTCTAGCCAAACTAATCTAAAATACCAACCATCATCAAGATCAAGGCCAGGTTCCACACGGTCAGGCTTTCCATATTTTGCGATAAGATCGCTCAATGATGTATCAGGAATTCCCGGACTGATATCTGCAATAATTTCGTCTGGAGGATTGATGCGATTTTCTGGGAAAAGGACTTGTTCGAAATATAACGTGGAAAACACAGTGATGATATTTCCAGTATCATCAAGAATTTCCAATTCCACTGTAATTACGCCATCCCCGCCATCATCTGGTCTTTGAATATCAACGTTATTAAAAATGGATATCCCATTCAATATTTCAATTGCCTCATCAACAGTGGTTTGTCCTGGAGTGATCCCCTCCCAACATGGCGGAATACATGAAGGACTAAATAACCAACGTGTCCGCAACTCATCTATTGATAGATATTGATCTTGAGAAAGCGCTTCTGTCTCAAGCGCTTTCTGACATGCCCCCAAGGCTAGGATGATCGTCAGTAATGGGATTTTCCAAAATAACGCATTCGATATTTTCACACGAACTGTTTTTGACTGTGTACTCGGTTCCATTTCGACTCCCATAAGAAACATACTTATGTGCGACAGATAGAATGGTGAGTTTTCTTAGCCAACAGAATTATACTCGTATAAGACCTATTAGCTATGGGCACTTTGAAATTATTTTCGAAACCGTCAGCGCCGCGGGAATCGCCCGAAAGGTGACCCGCTTGAAGCCGCTGGCGGCGGTGAAGGGGTGAGAGAGTTTCTCCTGGAATAGAGAACCTCCCGCGGGTTGGGACTTCGTTCCTTGAACCTGCTGGAGGTTTGGTATTGGAGGAATTTCATTTTGGTGAATGTCAACGACATTCTATTTATCCCCCTCAGCCATGCCAGGGGAGTTCATCCTTCTGGGTTTGCAATCCAGTGTTGAGCTTGTTGAGTCCAGAATAAAGATCAATCACTGTGTATAGTTCAAGCAAAGCGCCATCATCAAAGCCAGCATGTTTTACTGCTTCGTTATAAACGCCGATGCAATACTCACAACCGTTCATGATTGACACTGTCAGCGCTACGATTTCTTTCGTTTTTTTGCCTAGCTTCCCATCTACACCCATCACCCTCTGCACTTTATTCCAGGTCATCTCCAGATAATCTGGATTAACAGCCAAAGCCTTGTACATATTGGGCACAAATTCAATGTCCAAGGTTTCTTGAATTTCCTCGTAAATATCTTTGACTTTACCGGTGGCTTCTTTTTCTAAAACTACTTGAACAAATGCTCTTTCAGTTTCATTATCACTTGACATTTTTGGCTCCTTAAAATATTTAATTAACTTTACCTTGTGAGAGGCTCAACCTTTTTATGCCAATCGCCTTATTATTCGTTGACATTAAGATTGAGTTTTGTCGGCAATATCTTGCCAAATAAAAATGGCATTTCACAGCGTGTAATTAAGAGTCGAAATTTGGGAGAAAAGGAGGGCTTTCAAAATGAGTCTTTAATCACTCCTTTACCACAGTGTACCTGGGGGAGGTCTAGATATGGTTTAGATTTAGTCTGGATTATGAATAAGTTCAGAAACCAAAGAAAGGAGTAACCATGATTTACCCATAAGATCGCCCCTAACCAGAAGAGATCGTGGAGGAGCTATCCGTGCAAGGGATGGAGTGGGCGCAGTGATCAACACCGTCACCGGGGCGGGGATCGCCCGGAAGGTGGCTCGGTTGAAGCCGCTGGCGGCGGTGAAGGGATGATAGATGTTCATCTGGAAAAGATAACCTCCTGCAGGTTTAAGGAACAATGTTCCCAACCTGCGGGAGGTTTGGTTTTTGGGGAATCCGCCTTGCGCTACAAAATCTGGGAGAGGAAGAGCTTGGTGCGGTCTTCCTGGGGGTTTTCGAAGATGTCGGTGGGGGTGCCGCTTTCCACCACCAGGCCCTCGTCGAAGAAAAACATCCGGTCGGCCACGCCGCGGGCGAAGCCCATCTCGTGAGTGACCACCAGCATCGTCATCCCGCTCTCGGCCAGCTCGACCATCACGTCCAATACCTCTTTGATCATCTCCGGGTCCAGGGCTGAGGTGGGTTCGTCGAAGAGCATGATCTTGGGCTGCATCGCCAGAGCACGAGCCATGGCGACTCGCTGCTGTTGGCCGCCGGAAAGCTGGCCGGGGTATTTCTGGGCCTGTTCGGGGATGCCGACCCGCTCCAGGAGCTGCATGGCGACCTCTTCGGCCTCTTCTTTGGGCAGCTTGCGCACCCAGATGGGGGCCAGGGTGATGTTTTGCATCACCGTCAGGTGGGGGAAGAGGTTGAATTGCTGGAAGACCATTCCGGTCTCCATGCGGATGCGCTCGATGTTGCGCACGTCGTGGGAAAGCTCGATGTCATCCACGATGATGGTGCCGCGTTGGTGCTCTTCCAGGCGGTTGATGGTGCGGATGAAGGTGGATTTCCCGGAGCCAGAAGGCCCGAAAATGACGACCACTTCTCCTTGCTCAACTTCCATATCTATCCCCCGCAGGGCGTGGAATTGACCATACCACTTATGGACGTCTTTGCAGATGATGATGGGGTTTTGTTTGTTTTGGTCACTCATGAATAACTCCTCATTAACGTTCACCCACGCCGAGAGCTTTTTCAAGCCTCCGGCTGGCGAAAGACATGGCGAAACTGAACACCCAGAATAATAAGGCGATAAAGAGATAGATCTCGAGTTGTAACTGCACGAAGACTGGGGTGGTGTTGATGACCGCCTTGCCGATCCCCAAGAGTTCGTTGAGGCCCAGAATGATCGCCAGGGTGGTATCTTTGAACAGGCTGATGAACTGCCCCACGATGGCGGGGATGACGGCCCGCAGCGCCTGGGGCAGGACGATGAAGATATTGGTCTGGAAACCATTCATCCCGATGGCCTTGGCGGCTTCGATCTGGCCGTGGGGGATGGATTGCAGGCCGCCGCGCACGTTTTCGGCCATGTAGGCGGCGCTGAACAAGGTCATCCCCATCAAGGCCCGCAGCAAACGGTCGAAACGCGCCCCAATGGGGAGAAAGACTTGCAGTATCATGGAGAACATGAACAGGATGGTGACCAGAGGCACACCGCGAATGACTTCGATGAACGTAGTGCAAAAGGCTTTCACCACCGGCAAGGTGGAGCGCCGGCCAAAGGCCAGCAATACCCCGATGGGGAAGGAAAGGGCGATCCCGCCAACGGCCAGGATAAGGGTCACCATAAAACCTCCCCATTTCGTGGTGGGGACCGCGGGCATAAAATCATTATTCTCAAATCCCGGCAGGAGGATCAGGGTGATGACCCCGGCCGCCAAAACCCAGGCGATGGCGACGTAAAGCCCCCGAATCTTTATCCGGCGGGCAAGGATGAACCCCAGGGCGATCAGGAGGATGTTGCCGATCAAGAAGCCGCGCATGCCCAGGGTGAGGTCGTTTATCTGGGCGGGGAGGACGGCGACGATGCCCAACAACGCGCCCAGGGTAACAGCGAAGGATTGGATCAGGTTGCCCCAAATCCCCCAGCTCAATCCAAACAAGAGAGAGACGGTCGCCAGACTCGCGCCGACCCGCCAGAGGAGCTCCCGGGGGTACTGTCCCACCATGAAAAGCATGGGAAATTCGGCGATGGGCGTCCAATCAGCGGAGAAGAACACCCAGCGGAGCAGGCCCCCGCCGACGAAATAGAGGGTCAACAACGAGAGGATAGTGAGGATACTGTTGAACCAATTGTTGAAAAGATTCTTGCGAATCCACAGCAGCGGACCGGGCGATTCGGGGGGGCGGAGGGTGGCGGCTGAGGTGGACATGGTTATCTTTCCACTATCTGTATCGTGCGGTTATATATGTTCATGATGATAGAAGTGAACAGGCTCATGAGCAAGTAAGCCGCCATGACCAAAGCGAACACCGGAATAGCTCTTCCGGCCTGGTTGATGGCGATCTTGCCTACGCTGAACACCTCCTGGTAGCCGATGAAAAACGCCAGACTGGAGTTCTTGGTCAAGTTCAAGTATTGGCTGATGAGGGGCGGGATAATGATCCGCAAGGCCTGGGGTAAGATCACCAGGTTGAGCACCTGGAAGTGGTTCAACCCGATGGCCCGGGCCGCCTCTATCTGGCCGAGATTGACAGCCTGTATCCCGGCGCGGACCACCTCGGCGATGAAGGCCGCGGTGTACATCACCAGGCCGATGATCAGGGCGGTGAATTCGGGGGTGAGGCGAAACCCCCCCTGGTAGTTGTAGCCATCCAGGTAGGGGATATCCAACCTAAGTGGCGCTCCCCTGGAAAGGAACCAACCGGCGACGGGAAGAAGTATTAAGATTGCTGCGCCAACCGCGCTGTAGTAGGATGTTTGCCCGGTGAGTTCCTGGCGTTTGCGGAGCAGGTTCCAGGAGATTATGGAAAGAACGATTGCAAGGATCACTGAAAAAGCGAAGATATTCCCGTCCGGGGTCAGCCGGGGCCAGGTCAGGAAGATCCCCCGCTGGTTGAGGAAAAATTTGTCATTTAGCGCAAAGCTCTCCTCCACCGAGGGGAGCCGGCTGAATACCGGGAAATACCATAAGTAGAGCAGCACCAGCAAGGGGATGTTGCGGTGGAATTCGATGTAGACCAGGGCGATGCGGCTGATAAGCCAGTTTGTGGAAAGGCGCGCCAGGCCAACCAGGGTACCCAGGACGGTGGCGAAGATGATGCCGGTGACGGCGACTATGAGGGTCTTTACCAACCCTACCAAGAACGCATACCCGAAAGTGTAGGTGGGGTCGAAGGGGATGACCGAATCGCTGATGGGGAATCCGGCCGGATATTTCAAGAAATCAAAGGTCAACCGCATGCCTCGCCCGTTAGCGCCGATGACGAAGTTGATTGCTATCCAGGTCAGAAATCCAATAATAGCGGCGGCTGAGACGATCTGGGCCAGGGCGCGCAGTTTGCGTTCGTCCCGCCAGAAAGGGATCTCTTGAGGGTCTTGGGCGGAGGTCGAGGGGTGTTGGGCGGCCATGAAGGGTCAGAGTTTTTGAAATGTGCAGCCCGAATGAACGGGCTGCACATTGATATACGGGGTGGTTGGGGTTTATTTCACCGGCGGTGCGTAGATCAGGCCGCCGTTGTTCCACAGGTTGTTCGGGCCGCGCGGCAGAGTGAAGGCAATGCCGTTGGGTCCCATGTAGCGGTCGTAGATCTCGCCGTAGTTGCCTACCGCCGCAATGGCGTTGGCTATCGCTTCGGGGTCGAGATCCAGGTCGCCGTAGCCCCAGTCATCTCCCTGGCCCAGCATGCGCTCGATAGCGATGTCGCCGCCGGTCTTCATGGAGTTGACGTTGGCCTGGGTGACGCCCATTTCCTCGGCGTTGATCAGGCCAAACAGAACCAGCTTGACGATGTCGAACCATTGGTCGTCACCGTGGGGAACTGCGACGGTGAGGGGTTCTTTAGAGATGGTCATAGGCAGGATCATGTGGTCATCGGGATTGGCTAAGCCCATCCGAACCGCAGCCAACTGGGATTTGTCGCTGGTGGTTACGTCGCAGCGACCTTCATCGTAGGCGTCATAAACAGATTCGGTTTCTTCGAAGATAACGGCCTCAAAATCCAGGCCGCGTTGGGCGAAGGCGTCGGCTACGTTTTTCTCGGTGGTGGTGCCGCTGGTCACGCAGACCGAAGAGCCATCCATGTCTTCGATGGTTTCGATGCCGCTGTCCACGCGCACCATGAAGCCTTGTCCATCGTAGAAGGTGACCAGGGTGAAGTTGCCCCACTGGGCATCACGGCTGGCGGTCCAGGTTACGTTGCGGCTGAGCACGTCCACCTCTGCGGTTTGCAGGGCCGGTCCGCGGTCAGCGGCGGTCAGGGGGACGATCTCGATGGCTTCGGCGTCGCCCAGAACTGCGGCGGCAATGGCGCGGCAGAGGTCAATGTCGAAGCCGATGTTGCGGCCATTGTCATCCAGGTAGCCAAAGCCGAGCAGGTCGGTCCGGCCGCCGCAGACGACTTTGCCGCGGTCTAGCACCCGCTCCAGAATGGAGCCGCGGGTGATCCCGCCTCCACCGCAAGCGGTGAGCAGGAACGAGAGGATCAAGAGGAAAGATAAAACGGAGTAAAGTTTGCGAGACATGCTAATCTCCTCCAGAGAGATAGTTAAATCTGGTAGTGGATAGGGTCAGCGATTTGACGTTTTGATCAGAGCCAATAAAGCACCACCTCCTTTGATTGGGTAAATTTACGTGGGAGATAGAATCACTATCCGGTTTGTCGAAAAAAGGTTCTGCTATTATAGGGATAAACTATCAGAAACGCAAGGTGGATTGGGAGGGTATTTTTATAGAGAAAACCAATTGAAGGTCGGAGATGGCAGCGTTTATACGCTCGGAGCAGCGATATTTGCCATTTGGGCCTTGGTTAATGTTGCCAGGTCGGCGGGGGATAGGCGGATCTGCATCCCCAGTTGTCCGCCGGAGACGATGATCTCTGGGTGTTGGTCAGCGGATTGGTCTATGAGAACCTGGAACCCCCGGTTGAGCAGGGCTAGAGCGGAGATGCCTCCGGCTTTCAGTTTGGTCAAGCACTCGGCTTCTCGCTGGCTGGACATGAGCGCCTTTTTCTCGCCTACGGCCTGAGCGACCGCTTTCAAGTCCACCTGGCTGTTTCCGGGGACGATGGCGAGGATCGGTTTGCCGCCCTCTTTGCGGAGGATGACCAGGGTCTTGTACACGATTTCGGGCGGGACTTCCAGGCGCTGGGCGATTTCCAGAGCGGTGAATTTCTGGCGGGGGAGTTCGTAGACCGTGTAAGCGATCTTCCGCGAATCGAGCAGGCGGGTGAGGTTGGTTTTCATGGGGTTATTATCCATTACGGCACGTAGGGGCAGGTCTCAGACCTGCCCCTACGACTACGACGCGGCATCGAATTGGGATGCACGGGGCGAAGTCCGGGCG
>CBDUUP010000046.1:0-17000 GCA_965370435.1 uncultured Anaerolineales bacterium
GTATTCATCATGTTAATGTGCTTACTAACTCGCCTTAATTGGCGAAGGTATTGACCACTAATGAAGGTTTTTACGTCAAGCGGCGTTATCTAAATGGAGTGAAAGGAATACACATTTTTCTTTGACCGTGTATTTACGGTTGTTTTTTGGTATGATACAGACCGGACCTCCTGCGCCCCCAGAACGGCGCCCCGCCGTCTGGAGAATAGAAGAGAACCTTATGAGGAGAACACCCAGATGATCCGTTTCATCCTCCGACGGCTGATCATTATCCCGCCAGCGTTGTTGATCGTCCACTTCTTTGGATTTGCCTACGCCTACACAGCAGACCCCAGGACGGTGGCCGGGGTAGAAAGCCCCACTGCCGCGATGATGTCGGCCTACCGCGGCTATCTGCAAAACGCGCTAAAACTCGATTTTGGCCTGCTGCCCAACGGCCAACCGCTGCAAGAAACGATTGTGCGGAGCAGCCAGGCCAGCCTGGGGTTGCTGGGGATCGCCATTGTCCTCAGCGTCAGTATTGGACTGCTGCTGGGCTTCTGGGCCGCTCGCACCGATCCGGCCCGCGTAGCCCGTTGGATGACGCCAGTCTCCACCATGGGGTTAGCCATGCCCAGTTTCTATCTGGGCAGCGTCTTCATCGTGGGGTCCATCTATTACGCCATCTGGGGCGGGCCGGGCGTCAGGTCGCCATTCCCCTTGCAGGGCTTCGGATGGGACTTGCACCTGGTGATGCCGGTTGTGGTGCTGATGTTCCGCCCTATGGTGCAGATCACCCAGGTCACTGCCGAACTGCTGGTGGCCGAGTTCAACAAACAATACGTGGTGGCGGCCCGCAGCCTGGGGCACACCTGGCGCTCGATCCGCAACCGCCAAGCCTTGCGCAATGCCCTGCCCCCCATCATCGTCACCATCACCAATTCCTTCCGCCTGCTGATCGGGGAGCTGATCCTGGTGGAGTTTTTATTCGCCTGGCCGGGGCTGGGCCGGATGATGGCGAAAACCCTGGTTCCCCCTCGTCTGGTAGGGGCCATCGGTTCGACGCCCAGCACGCTGTTCCTTCACCCCACTTTGCTGGCAGCCCTGGTCACAGTTTTCGCCGCCATCTTCCTGACAGGGGATTTTATCGCCGCCTTCACGGCCCGGGTCATTGACCCCCGCCTGCGCCGTCTTGAAGAAGAAGCAGGTAATGTCTGAGACCAGTCTAATGTCTGGGTTTAAGCTGCCCCGGCTCAATTGGCCGCTGCTGCTGGGCAGCCTCATCGTCCTCTTGATCGCTTTCCTGGCTGTCGCAGGGAAATACCTGGCCCCCCGCGACCCCATGGAACAAATCCACCTCCTCCGCCTGGAGGAGGGGTGGGACATCCCCCCCTATTCGCCCGGCGCTCCCGGCTATCCGCTCGGCTCTGACCAGTACGGCCGCGACCTTTTGAGCCAAGTCTTGTGGGCCGTGCGCCCCACCTTCATCATGGTCCTCATTGTGGCGTCAGTGCGCTTGCTTTTGGGCGTGCTGATCGGCCTATTCTCCGGTTGGTCGCGAGGGGGAGTTAGTCGAGCGCTGGATTTATTGACCGCCAGCGCGCTGGCTATCCCGGCCCTTCTGGTGGCCCTGGCGGTGATCGCCAGGGTAGGCATTGAGGAGGGTCTGGGCGTCTTCATCCTGGGCTTGGCAGTGACCGGCTGGGCGGAGACCGCCCAGGTGGTGCGCACCCAGACCGAAAGCATCCGTGAGAAACTTTATATCGAGGCCTCCAAAGCTATGGGCGGGAATTCCCTTCACCTGCTGCGCCGCCACGTCCTGCGCCAGGTGATGCCAATGGTGTGGATGCTGTTTGCCTTTGAGATCAGCGCCACCATGTTGATCACCGGGGCCTTGGGGTTCCTGGGTTTTTACATGGGCGGATACGTCCGCATCCAGGTGGACGACTTCATCACCCGCCGGGCCACCAGCGCCCCCGAACTGGGGCAGATGCTGGCGACCACCCTGGACATCACCATCGAACCCTTTGGCATGGTGGTGGCGGGGACCATGATCTTCTTGATCGTGCTGGGCTTCAACCTGTTGGGGGAGGGATTGCGCCAGCGTCTGGGGTTTGAGGCCCGTCGCCAGACGCCTCTCCGGGACCTCATGGCGCAAATCAGCCTGTGGTTCGAAAACCAGATCACCTACCCGGTCAGCCTGCTGGTGGAGAAGATCCAGCGTCCGCTGCAAGCCGCCGGCGCGTTGCTCGTTGTGACAGCAGTTTTCTGGGGCGGGCTGCGCTGGTGGGAGGCGCGCCCCCCGCAAGCCGAGCCTACCCATGTCGCCCAGTCCACCGAAGTTGAACCGGCCACGCCTACCCCGCAGGATTTAGACATTTCCTTCACCGCCCAGATCGCCTGGTCGTTCGAGGTGCCTGAGGGAGTGATCTGCGAACCGGTCATCAACCCGGATGGCTCCGCCTATATCTATTCTTATAATGGGACCCTCTATGCGCTGGAGGCGGACGGCAGCCTGCGCTGGCAGACGACCCCAGACCCGCAGGTTTACGAGCGCACGGATTTTACCCGGCACTTCCTCAGTTGCCCCATGGGGGCGGAGGATGGCTCGGTGATGATCGTCTCCATCGAGAACACCGTGTACAGCCTGGCCCCGGATGGCAGCCTGCAATGGGTGATCGCCTTGGACACGACCCCCTACTTGACTTGGAACTTTACCTCCGGAGAGCAAGCGCCGTATGACTGGTGGGAGGGCGTTCTCTACCTTCAGGATGAACGAGGCGTCTTGTACGCCATTGACCCTGTAGAGGGGCTGCTCTGGAAGTACACCCCCGACCTGGAGCAGCACGGCGCCCATTCTCGGCTCGCCTTCGCTTCTGATGGGACCGTCTACTACAGCCCCTGGTGGCCGCCGGATAGATATCTGGCCGCCATTTCGCCAGAGGGAGAAACCTTGTGGTTCATACAGCTCCCGGAAAATGATAATCCATCATATATGGAGACTCCCCAGATCGGCCCAGAGGAGAAAATCATCTTCATCCAGGGCAGCTTCGTAAACGCCCAAGACGGCGCTATCCTAGATCTTCTTTTGCCAGAGGGCGCGGTGAGCGTTATGATTGATCCCCACGACGGCGCTTTAACTTTCTACGACTCCGTATCCGATGAATTGATCGAATTCATCATCACCGAGCAGGGCGTCGAGATCCTCGGCCCCTACCATCATCCATTAGACCCCGCCCAGCTTGCCATCCGGGAATTCTATACCGCCATGCGGGAAGAATACGACCATATTGATGACGATCCGCTCACCGGGCTGAGCTACTGGTGTAAATCCCAGCGCGACCCCGTTGAACTGACCTGCCTGGCAACCTCCCCGGACCGGGAAGAACCGCTCTGGGAAGTCACTGTGGCAGGGGTCCGGGGGATCAAGTATGCCGCGCTGTCATTGGACTTGGAGAGATTGTACATTTTCTCCGGCGAAAAGATTTTCTACGCCATTGACCTGGGCGAAAGCGAGGTCGCCCAAGACGACGATGATGAGCCAGCGCCCCAAGGCGCTTTGGGTCTTTCTGGCGCTCCTGAAATCCTTTGGGATACCCAACTCCCGGATGGGGTCTTCGAATTGCCTATCATTTCAGAGGATGGCTGGACCTACCTCTACAATGATGACGGGCTTTTGCTGACGTTCAATCCTCAAGGAAATCTGGAACTAGAGATGACCCTGGATCCAGAGCCACACCGGTATGAAGTGCATGAATTCAACAACAATCATTATGAGACCATCGCGCCCATCCCGCTCCCTGACCAGAGCTTGTTGGTCATCGCCAAGGAATGGGTCTATGCGCTGGACCGCCAGGGCGCCAAGCTGTGGGAAGAGCCGCTGGATGCCTCGCCCTTGCCCTACCTCCTCCGCGGGCCGGGAGGCGAGATTATCGTGGAAGACAAGCGCTCCAACCTCTATACCTTCAACGCCCAGGGCCTGGTATGGAAATTCGACCCCGGCGAGAATTTGCGCTACACCGATAACCCCTTCGTCCTGGTTGGCGATGCCATCTATTACACCGTCACCGACCTAACGGTCGGTTATGTGCAGGCCGTCTCGTTGGAGGGCGAGGGATTGTGGCTCTCCGAACCTGCCGACAGCTTCAAATTCCACCGCAGGCCGGTAGTCTTGTTCGACGGCGCGCTGGTGATGCTGGACGAAGACCTCTATGATGGCGCCGATGGAACCCACATGACCCTGGAGATACCCGAGGGGATAAATATATTCGGTTCCTTCGCCGGAGAAGATGGGCGGGTGTATTTTCATTCTCTCTCCGAAATGGAGAACCTTCTGTTTGAGTGGGAGATCCAGGAGGGCCGGGTCGAAATCGTTCGCCAGATTCTGGTCCCCTTCGGGTTCGGCAATCTCACCTTTACCTACCCCCGGGTCTTTCTCGATGGCTCTATCATGTGGATGGTTAATAATATGCGGCTCAGCGAACTCGACTTTTACTGGACCGACTCGGAAGGCCGATTGACTGGACACATCCATATCCCCGATAACCACGATTCATGGTTCTTGGGAGAGGATTACTCGGCGATGATGTATTGCGGACGCAACCGGGAGGCCGACAGTTACGATTGTTTTGCCATCACCCCGGAGGCCGATGCGCCTGTCTGGCAGTTCTCGTTCAGCGCCTTCAGCCGAGTGCGGACCATCTCTTTCAACAGCCGGACGGGTAAACTGGCCGTCATCACCACCGACAACCAATTGTACTTCATAGACCTGGCTGACGATTGACCGGCGTGTTTTCTGGTTCGAGGTTTTTCTCTTCCTCTCGAACATGCGTGAACCGGCCCACCGCGTTTGTGGGCCGGTTTTTCTTGGAATCAATGAGAAAAATGACATCCTATCACCAGAGAAATCCCGTAGTGTTTTATTCATATTGAATCCCAACCCCGAGTGGGGAGTGTCTGAATATGCGACAAATAGAGCATTAATATCTAATTTACATTGACTTTAAGTTCACTTTTATGTATAATGTAGATAGGTTGGTGCAAACCACTGTAACCATCGTTCTGTCATCGAAATAGCAAATAATATCTGAGCCAGGGGCATGCACTACCAGGGTGTGCTTTTAATTTAATTTGGTGCTTATTTGTTGGGAGGTACTATCCTATGGATAAGAAAAGGATCGGGATTCTTGAATTTTTCGGGACTGATTCGAGAAATATATTAGGTTACGCTGAAGGTTTTATCGTTCAGAAGCAATTTGCTGGTATTGGCCCTCAAGCGGTATCAGTCTGGTGCCGCCAGATGGGGCATAGAGTCTTTTACGCGCTCTATTTTGGGTTCGGTGATCCAATCAAGAAGCTTCCCCAGGATTTAGACATTGTCTTTATTAGCGCGTACACGTTTCAGGCCCCATTAGCTTATGCCTTGGGAAAAGTATATCGGGCAAAAGGTATACGAACAGTGATTGGCGGGTCGCATGCTAAAGCCTTTCCACAAGATTGCCTGCGATATTTTGATCTGGCGGTCATGGAGTGTGACCAAGCCCTGATTACAGATATTGTCAATGACCAGTTCGAGCCAGGGAGCATTATTTCCAGCCCCAAAGGCAGTTTCGAACCGCCAACCGTCGAAGAACGTTTACCAGAAATCAGGAAATCATCGTTTTTTAGAGGCAAGTCGCATCCATTTGCCTTTATCCCCCTGGTTTCCAGTTTGGGCTGTCCGTATGGCTGCAATTTCTGCATGGATTGGAACAGGAAATATCGGCTTTTGTCCCTCGACAGATTAGAAGAAGACCTGCGCTTTATTTCCAAGAATTTCCCCCGGGTCAAGCTGGTCTTTCATGACTCCAATTTTGGCATCCGATTTGATGATACCATGTCGGTATTTGAGCGCTTACCCAAGGAAAAGCGAAATGCTTATGGCTTGGAAAGCTCAATAAAAGTTCTAAATCCAGATAGACTCCAACGATTGAAGGACACAAAATGTCAATTCGTCATTTCTGGTGTTGAGTCCTGGAATCAATATTCAAAAAAAGCCGGGGTAGGAGCAGCAACCGGCGCCGATAAAATGGAAAAGGTAATCGAACACTATTATCTCTTGAAGGACTATGTTTCCTATAGCCAGGCATCTTTCATCCTGGGCCTTGATACCGATATTGGGGATGAACCCTTTGAGTTAACAGCAGAGTTTGTCCGTCGCACGCCGTATGTCTGGCCCTCCATCAACGTGCCTCTGGCTTTCGGAGGCACACCACTATACTTCACTCTTTTAAAAGAAGACCGTATATTGCGAGCCATGCCCTTTTCATTCTACAAATTGCCCTACATAGCACTCGTATTGAAGAATTACGATCCCCTAATCTTTTATCAAAAAATGTTGGATATTCTACTAGTCGTGACTTCGAAAAAGATATTCAGGGAGCGGATGAGAGCCAGTTCAAGTTTAATTGTGAAATCAGGATATTTCGGGCGTAATTTCGGTCGGTTGACCTTCCGTCGTATACCTGCTTTCCGGCGAATCATCCAACAATTGAAAACAGATCCTCAATTCCACGCCTTCCACACCGGAAAATCAGATGTGCTGCCTGAGTTTTATGCCCAGATCTATCGTCAACGGCTGGGCAAATACGCCGAGTTAATGCCGGTTGAAGATAGCCGCCCCATTCTGAGTTCCGAACCAGCCGCGCCTTTCATCCCCTCCGCGGCCCCCCGCACGCCGATGAATTAATTCCCCAGCCAGATGGAGGTAGGGCGGGTTAGCGGCGCCTGCGTCAACCGCTCTACGCATAAATCGGCCTACCGAGTTTGTGGGCCGGTTTGTTCTCGGGCTCAATGAGAAAAATGACAACATATCTCCAAGAGAACTCCCAGAGCATTTTGTTCATATTGAAGGTCAACCATGAGTGTCAAGTGCCTAAATAGGTGACAAAAAGAGTATTAAGTCCAAATTAAGTTGACTTTTTGGCTATTTAAGTGTATAAATAGATGGGCTAGTGGAAACCTCCAATGATCGTTTCTTCATCAGAATAACAAATAATATTATTGTCCAGATGTATGCTTATGCAACATGTGCCTTTCTGTATTTAAGGTTGTTCATTAGGAGGAACAATTCTATGGATAAGAAAAGGATCGGAGTTCTTGAATTTTGCGGTACTGATTCGAGAAGTATATTTGGTTACGCCGAAGGTTTTATGGTTCAGAAGCAATTCGCTGGTATTGGCCCTCAAGCGGTATCAGCCTGGTGCCGCAAGTTGGGGCATGAGGTCTTTTACGCCCTCTATTTTGGATTCGGTGACCCAGGCAAGAAGCTTCCCCAGGATTTAGACATTGTCTTTATTAGCGCGTACACCTTTCAGGTTCCATTAGCTTATGCCTTGGGAAAAATGTATCGGGCAAAAGGCATACGCACAGTGATAGGCGGGCCACATGCGGATTCCTTTCCCCAAGATTGCCTGCGATACTTTGATCTGGTGGTTATGGAAATTGATCAAGCCCTGATCGCCGATATTGTCAATGACCAGTTCGAGCCAGGTAGCATTGTTTCCAGCCCAAAAGGCAGTTTCGAATCACCAACCATCGAAGAACGTTTGCCAGAAATCAAGATAGCCTCGTTTTTTGGAGGCAAGCCGCAGCCATATTCCTTTATCCCCTTGGTTTCCAGTGTGGGCTGTCCGTATAGCTGCGATTTCTGCGTTGATTGGGATAGTAAATTTCGGCTTCTTTCCCTCGATAGGTTAGAAGAAGACCTGCGCTTTGTTTCCAAGAATTTCCCCCAGGTCAAGCTGGCCTATCATGACCCTAATTTTGGCATCCGCTTTGATGATACCATGCCGGTCTTAGAGAGCCTGCCCAAGGAAAAGCGAAATGGTTACGGCATGGAAAGCTCGATAAACTTGCTAAATTTGAATAGACTCGAACGAATGCTGGATACAAAATGTTTATTCATTTTGTGTGGGGTTGAGTCCTGGAATGAATTTTCAGTTAAAGCCGGGGTAGGTGGAGCATCCAGTACCGAAAAAATGGAAAAGGTAATCGAACAATTTGAACTCCTGAAGGACTACGTACCTTATATCCAGACTACTTTCATCCTGGGCCTCGATACCGATATGGGCGATGAACCCTTTGAGATAACGGCCGAGTTTGTCCGTCGCATGCCGTTTGCCTGGCCTGCCATCAACGTCCCCCTTCTTTGGGGAGGCACCCCGATGACCTTCACATTATTAAAAGAGGACCGTATATTGCGAGCCATGCCCTTTTCATTTTACAAAATGCCTTACCTGGCAATCACATTGAAGAACTACGATCCCCTCATCTTTTATCAGAAGTTGTTAGGTATCTATCAGGATTTGAGTTCAAAGAAGCGTTCCAGGGAGCGGGTGAGATCCAATTCAAATTTCTCTATAAAATTTGGACATTTAGCTCGTAATTACACTCAGAATATCCTCACCCGTATCCCCGATCTCCTGCGGATCATCCACCAATTGGAAACAAACCCTCAGTTCCACGCTTTCCACACCGGACAATCGGACGTGCTACCTGAGTTTTATGCCCAGATATATCGTCAGCGGCTGGGTAAATACGCCGAGTTAATGCCGGTTGAAGAGAGCCGCCCCATTATGAGTTCCGAACCAGCCGACCCACTCATCTCCTCCTCGATCCCAGTGACCGTCGATGAAATAATACCCCAGCCAGAAGGAGTAAGGGCGGATTAGCAGCGCCTAGGTCATCCGCTCGACGCGTAACCGGCCCACAGAGTTTGTGGGCCGGTTTGTTCTTTTCACTACCTGGGGTACAATGGGGGAGAAAACCATTCAACACCGAGCGAGAGACATGAGCACAACCCTCAAAGAAAGCGCCCTCCCCACCGGGCAATCCCTCGAAATCGCCCAGGGAGACCTGACCCAGGAGGCAGTGGACGCCATCGTCAACGCGGCCAACGCCCGGTTGATGCACGGCGGCGGGGTGGCCGCGGCCATCTCTCGGCGGGGCGGCCCGGCCATCCAGCAAGAGAGTGTGGAATGGGTGCGACTGCACGGGCCGGTGAGCCACGCCGAACCGGCCTACACCTCCGGCGGCGACCTGCCCTGCCGCTACGTCATCCACGCCGTGGGGCCGGTGTGGGGCGCGGACGATGAAGCCGCCGCCCAAGCCGCCGACGCCAAGATGGCCGCCGCAGTCGCCGGTTCCCTGAAAGTTGCCGACCAACTCAAACTAGAATCAATCGCTTTCCCCGCCATCTCCACCGGAATCTTTGACTTCCCCAAACAGCGCGCCGCCCGCGTCATCTTCGCCGCCATCACCAACTACCTCGCCACCCACCCTGCTTCCAGCCTCCGCCTGGTCCGCCTCACCCTCTACGACCAGCCTACAGTGGATGCTTTTAAGGAGGCATGGGAAGCAAGTGGCAAGTAGGCAAGTGTGCAAGTTGCAAGTAAACAAGGAACAAGGAAACGCTAAAACACATAGCCTGATAAGGCAATGATCTCCCACTGACCACTGTCTACTGCCTACTGTCTACTGCCTACTGACAAAAACATGATCACGTCAACAAGCAACTCCAAAATCAAACGCCTCCGCAGCTTGCAGTCGCGGGCCAAGAACCGGCGGGAGGCGGGGGCTTTCGTGGTCGAAGGGGTGCGCCTGGCGGAGGAGGCGCAGGCGGCGGGTATCAAGGCCGAATTGGTCTTATACACGGAGGGCCTCAGCCCCCGCGGCCAGGCTGTGGTCGAGGCCTGGGCTGCGATGGGCGCGCCGGTCGAGCAAGCCGCTCCCCACGTGATGGAATCTGCCAGCGACACCCGCACGCCGCAAGGCTTATTGGCAGCGCTGCCCATGCAGTCCGTCCCCCTCCCGGACGCCTTCGACTTCATCTTGATCCTGGACAACGTCCGCGACCCCGGCAACCTGGGCGCCATTCTGCGCACCGCGGCCGCGGCGGGCGTCCAGGCGATTTTCCTCCCTCCCGGAAGCGCCGACCCCTACGCCCCTAAAACACTGCGGGCCGGGATGGGCGCTCATTTCCATCTTCCCCTCCTGATTTTAGATTGGGAGGCAGTCCGAAGTCACTGCGAAACGTATGATCTCACCCTCCTGCTGGCTGCCGCCGGAGAAGGTGATCCCCACACCCAGACCGATTTGCGCGTCCCGCTGGGATTCATCCTCGGCGGGGAGGCGGAAGGGGCCGGAGAGCAGGCCCGCCAGATGGCGAACGCCCAGGTGCATATTCCCATGCCGGGGGGCGGGGAATCGTTGAATGCGGCGGCGGCGGCGGCGGTCTTACTTTTCGAGGCGGCCCGCCAGCGCAGTGAAGGGGAGACGTGAATGCTGAAAACTAATTATCCACCAAGGCATGAAGTCACAAAGTTTTGAGTTTTATTTGTGGGAGAAGTTTAAGGGATGGCGGTCTCACCCTCACCCCAGTCCCTTCGGGACTTGCCCCTCTCCCCTTCCAGGGAGAGGGGCGCGAGCGAAGCGAGCGGGGTGAGGGTCGGCGCGGTGGGTCGTCTATGAATTCTCTGCAATCTGGGCTTCACCGAAGCCCGACATCATCTGTTGTCACATCTCTTCCGGGCTGCAAGCCTCCCCGCCCATCTGGGCCATCATATTCTGCATCATCCCGCCCATCATTTGGGACATCATCCTGGGGATTGCCCGGGTAGCCAGGGCGACAAATAGGCTGCCCCCCAGTGCGCCAAGTAAAGCCGCAATCAGGTAGCCTTTATTTTGCTTGAGCATTTTCGTACTCCTTTCTCTCTAGACCGGTCATCAAGGTACACCGTAAGCCTGGTCCGGCGTCAGGATTTCAGGGAACCGTCCGCGCAGCCCCAGCCGGGCCTCGTAGCAGAGGTGGCAGGCGTCGGCGTACCCTTCCTCGTGCGGAATATCGTATTGCCGCACCAGTTCCGCCGGGCCTCCCGCCAGCAGCAGCCCGATGATGGGATGCGTTTCCGGGTCGTAGGTCTCCACGATTTCGCGCAGCGGCCGCCGGAAAAGGTTGCCGATGGAGATGCCCTGGCAGATATGCAGTTCCCCCAGCGGGTCAACGTGCACCCGTCCCGGCTCGACCAGGTCTTCGTAGGGGCAATGGGTGAACGTCTCCCAGAGCTGGCGGGGCGCACGCGGGGCCAATTTTTCCGCCGCTCGCCCCCGGTACATCACCCCCGATTCTCCCACCGGGAGCTGCCCCACCGCCGCCTCCGCGCCTTCCGGCTGAGCGACGCTGATAACGCCCAGCGGAATGTCCAACTGCTCCGCCGCGGCCCGGGCATTATCGGTCAGTTGGAACAACTCCTCGCTGAAGTGGAACGCGTCGCTGCTGATGGTAAGGTCCTCAATCAACCCTGCAAACGGACGCAGCCATTCCACCGCATCCTCCAGGCTGGTCGCCCAGAAAGTATTAGACACGATTCCGGCCTGGAAGCCCATCTCCACCGCCGCTTGTACCGCCTTGACCAGGATCGGATAATAAAGGAACGGCTCGCCTCCCTCGAAGTAAATGGAGGTCACCGTCCCTGTATCTTTGGCTTGCTGCAAGATGTTGCCGATGTCTTGCAGGGTCATCGTGCCGCTTTGCCAGGGACTGCCCCATACAAAGCAGTGGTCGCACTCGTAAGTGCATTGATAGGTCAAAAGGAAGTGCAGGCCGGTGAGATTCACTGTGCTTCTCCATTTAATATTTCCAGGGCTGAGGCCATCTTCTGCGCGGCTTCTGTAAACTCACCCTGGTTTTGGTGTTGGATGGCGGCGTTCTTCAATTGGATCGCCTCATCTGACTCGGATACCTGTTTGCTCAATAGCAGATATTCAGAAATTCGCTGGCACAGCGTCCACTTGTCAGCGTGACCGAGCAGGAACACCACCCGGTTCTCCTCCTCCAGCCGGGAGGTGCAGCCCGGACAGGACGCATGGGCGAAGAAGCGAGCGCCGCTCTGAAGCTGCCAGGTTTGAAGCGGAATTTGGCTGAGGGCTAGAAAACAGACCGCCCTTCCCTCTGGAGTCTCCAGGTTCATGCCCACGATCTGAATCTCATCCTCCAGCGAAAGGGAGGCAGGGCAGTTCCCGATGATCTGCACAGGTTTAACCTTGAGGGTCATCATCGCCGCTTCACCGTAGAAAGTTCAATTGTCACATTCCCGCCCTCGCCTGTGCCGGGGTCCGTGCAGGCGACGCAAACCGGCTCTTGAAGCCGCAACCGCCCCGCGTTCATCACCAGAGAAGCAAAAACAACCTGGCATGACTTGGCTCCCCCCTGGGGGATGATTTGGGTTCCCCGTAGAAGGAAAGTGTCGCCTTCTTTTAGTTCAGCGTTGCAGGCACCTAGAACCCGAACCACTTCTGCTTTTATTGCCGTCATTACATGCTCCTTGCGTTCAGTATATATTATATCCGTCCCTTTCGCAAATCCAGGAAGACCGAAAAGACGCCCCAGCGAGACCTCCACCCGCCAAGGGGCGCGCTAAAATGTTATAGTATCCCAGAGTAGTCATCGCGTTTCTTTGGAAATCGCCACAATTGTCTTTAGGAGTCGAGGCTTTAGCCGGGTCGCCTACGCCAGTTCTCCCGGCTGAAGCCTCGACTCCTTCACAATCCTGCTAGTGTACGGCAAGTAATGCCCAAATGATAATTTTCTACAAAACTTTAGTGCACCCCCGCCAAGCTGACCATCGAGCGGCTATGATTTTAAGGTTATAATCAAAAGCGTACCCCAACTATTCGGAATAGCCAACCCTATTCCCTCAGAAAGATCATGTCCAAACCCGAAGTAGAGATCAGCCGAGTCACCCGCTCCAAAGAGGCTGCCAAAGCCAGCTACGACCGGATGAGCAGATGGTACGACGCGCTGGCGGGCATGAGCGAGAAGAAATTCAGGGACCTCGGCCTGCGCAAACTCGACGCCCAAGAGGGGGAGACCATCCTGGAGATCGGGTTTGGCACCGGCCACTGCATCCAGGCTTTGGCTCGGTCGGTCGGCGGCTCTGGCAAGGTCTACGGCATTGACCTGTCAGAGGGCATGTTCAACCTGACCCAGACCCGGGTGCAGAAAGCGGGGCTGTCGGAAAGGGTAGACCTGAAGCTGGGGGACGCCGCCCAACTCCCCTTTCAATCCGGCTTCTTCGACGCCGTCTTCACCAGTTTCACCCTGGAGCTTTTCGACACCCCGGAGATCCCCGTCGTCCTCCAGGAATGCGGCCGGGTACTTCGAGAAGAGGGGCGCATCTGCGTCGTCTCTATGGTCAAGAAGGAGAAGGATAACCTGGCGGTCCGGCTTTACGAATGGGCCCATGTGAAGCTGCCCAACTACGTTGACTGCCGCCCGATCCTCCTTCAAGATGCGTTGGAACAAGCCGGATTTCATTTAATTGAACTGACCGAAATGGCAATGTGGGGTCTGCCGGTAGAGATCGCCCTGGCGAAACGCTAAGACCGCCGCCGGTAGAGGATCACTCCCACCACAACCAACACTGCAACAACCCCGCCCACCACCAATCCCAACGGGAACCCTCCCCCCTCTTCTTCAACAGGAGCAGGCGTCGTGGTAAGCGCGGCCGTGGGTGCCGTAGCCGTCGAGGGCGCTTGAGCGAGCGCCTGCGTTGGTACGTCCGTCGGTATGGTAGTCAGGGTTTGCTCTAGTGTCGGTGTGCGCGAGGGCGTCCAGGTGGGCCTCTGTGTGAACGTATCTCTGGGCGTGGATGTGTCCCGCGGGGTCGAAGTGGGCAGGAACCGCTTCAACTCCCGCAAGATATATTCAGCCAGTTCATTATCGGGGTCCAACGCCAGGGCTTCATTCGCCAGCCGGATGATCTCGTCTGGGGAGGGCGTCGGGGCGTCAAAGTCCATAGTAGCTGCGCTGTGATAATGGATCAGGAGAGCATACGCATAGGCCGCCAGTAAATCGGCGTCATCCGATCTTCGATCCACCGCCTGGGCATAGGCGCGCTCCCCGATCAGGAACAGGTTTTGGCGGCCCTCGTCAACCATGTCAACCCTATAGTAAAGGGTAAGGTAGACGGCAAGCTCACCCACTTCGATCAAGGCCTCCACGTCATTGGGATCCGCATCCACCGCCGCCTGCGCATCCAGAAACTCCAGCCATTTGTCAGGCGGGAGGATCTCGATCAGCCAATTATCATCCGGGTTGGGTTCTAGATCCTCAAAATGCCACTGTACCCGCTTCCCTAACAAGGTCCCGCCGGGCATGACGCCATAATTTTGGAAGAGGACGTTATCGTAAGAAGCCCGGTACGGCAGCCACATGATGATGTCCCCCTCCCCAATCGGGCCGTACCAACCGGCCCCGGTTTCAAGGATGTACATGATCTTGACGCAAGGCGCGCCGCCTCCCCGGGTGGTGAGGGTGGTGTAGTTAACGGTGATGGTCACATCCCGGGTGGTCGGGAAGCTCACAAAGAACGCCGCCCAAATAAGCTCCGGTTCATCTTTTTGAGGAACTCTCTGCCACTCCACTTCATTTTTCCCCACCATGACGCTGAAATCCTGCACCTCTGGATAGTCTCCCCAGCGATCATTCCAGTTCAGCGGAAACCGCACCGCGAATCCTTCCTCTTGCTCCCCCTGGTTGCGCATGGTGAACTCCGCGGTCACATGCACGATGATGCCTTCATACTGGTAGTTGCCAGATTCAGCGACCCCGTACTCCGAAGTCACCTCCAGGGTGACCTCCTCGGCCACCATCTGCACCATAGTCAACTCTTCGTCGGGATAGATGTTTCCGCCAGGGGGCGGCTCGGGTGGGGCCGCGTCGGCGCGGCTGGAATGAGGGGCCGCCAAGGTCAGCGCGTAGATGCATAATGCCAGGACTGTGATTAATAGATTTTTCGATTTCATTGGATCACTCCCTCCCTGCTAATAGTCAAATATGGATAGTTCAACTACCCCAAGTATACAACATTTGTCTCCCCGCACCAATAGCAAGCGACTAAAGTCGCACCTACAACTACGAAGTCCGCCCTTCGACGGACTAAAAGCTCGTATAGTCGGCGAAGGCCGACTTTGTAAATGTTTGTGCGACTTTAGTCGCTAATGTACACTAAACGCGGAATGTATCCTCCCTGAACAAACCGGCGACGCTTATTCCAGCGATTCCAGCAGTTCCTCGTACTCCTCATCTTTCATGCCGAAGTAATTCTCTTTTCCGGGGAACTGCTTCTCCCGAACTTCCTCGGCGTACTGCTTCAGCCCATTGAGGATCACTTCCCCGGCGTTGCCGAAGACCTTGGCCATCTTGGGCTTGAACTTGGGATAGAGGCCGAACATGTCGTGGTAGATGAGGAGCTGGCCGTGGGCGTCCGGGCCGGAACCCAGGCTCATGATGATGCAGTCCTCGGCCCGCTCGGTGATGAGTTTGCACAGGCGGTCGGGCACCAATTCCAGCAGGATGGCGAAGGCCCCCGCCTGCTCCAAGGCTTTGGCGTCGTCGGCGATCTTCTTGGCTTGCAGCGCGCCCTTGCCTTGCAGCCGGAAGCCGCCCTGCGCGCTGGCGCTCTGCGGGGTCAGCCCCAGGTGTCCCATGGCCGGGATCCCCGCCCGGACGACACCGGCCATGCGGTCGGCCATCTCCGCCCCGCCTTCCAGCTTGATGGCGTCGCAGCTTGCCTCGGCCATGAAACGCCCCGCGCTGCGGATCGCGGTCTCCACGCTGGGTTGGTAGCTCATGTAGGGCATGTCGCCGATGAGGAAGGCCTTGGGCGCCCCCCTGCGCACCGCCTGAGTGTGCCGGATCATGTCGTCCATCGTCACCGGCAAGGTGGTGTCGTAGCCCAACATCGTCATCCCCAGGCTGTCGCCCACCAGGATCATGTCAATCCCGGCTTGCTCTTGGAGATAGGCGGTGGGGTAATCGTAGCAGGTCAGCCAGGTGATCGGCTCTCCCTGGGCGACCTTTTTGAACAAGGCCGGTAAGTTCACTTTCTTGCGTTCAGACATTTATGCCTCCATCATAATGTACATAATAATGTTAAGTTCTCAACGGAAATTTACGGTTCAACACAATTGGGGGCGAAATCCTCCCACAGGTCTTTGGGGATGCGGGAGGGAAGGTTGGTCTCCAGGTTGACGAAAGCCCACAGAGTCTCGACCCGGGCCAGCAGCGCGCCGTCACCCTGGCGGGAGACGGCGTAATGCCGGGTCACGGAGGCCCGCCGGGGGTTGGAGAGCCAGGTAGCGATCTCCAATTCGTCTTCGAAGGTAGCCTGCTGCTTATACTCAATGTGGTGGCGGCGGGCCACCCAGGCATAGCCCTTCTCCATCATGCGCTGGAGCGGCCATCCGAATTCCGCGCCCACCGGCACGCCGCAGTCCTCGATGTAGGTCAGGTACGCGGCGTTGTTCAAGTGGAACATAGCGTCCACGTCGTGCCAGGCGATCTCGTGGTCCATCTTGAAGACCCCTGGCGGCGGGGGCGGCGGAGTGGGGAAGCGTTTCCGCGGCGGGGCTTGCTCTGGCGGGCCTTCGGGGAAGAACGCCAGCTTAAGTTCGTCGGGGATGGATGTGGGGCGTTGAGTCTCCATATCCAGGAAGACCCAATCGGTGGTGGCTTTGGCGACCAGCTCCTCCGAACCGGCGCGGCGGAATTCATAGGCCCGCCGGGAGCGCACCCTCCGGAAGTCTAACACCCAGGTCATGACCTCGACCCTGTCGCCGGAGCGCAGCGGGGAGAGGTATTCGATCTCGGTCTCGCGGATCAGCCAGAGGAAATTCAGGCTTCGATAGCGGTCGTGGTCGAACCCGGCCTCGGCGGAAGCCTTAAAAGCGGCTTCCAGCATGAAGCGCAAGTAGTTGGCATTGTTGACGTGCCCGTAGGCGTCGCACTCGTAGAAACGGATTTTGAAGACGCTGGTGTGAGTTCGCGGCATAGGTCTCTTCTTTTTAGCAAATGCGCATATGAAAGTTGAAGTAAAAACCTACAAAGTGCGCATTTGCCAGTGATTGAATGTTTTTTCAATCACCTAATATCCGGCTTGCAAGTCTACCCGGTTGGGAATCGGCTCTCCCCGCGCCGCCGT
>CBDUUP010000047.1:0-16847 GCA_965370435.1 uncultured Anaerolineales bacterium
CCTCGCAGCAACCTCGAAGGCACGGACCCGCCACTGCGGGGAGTGTCCGGCCTGTTTGGCGGGCGAGGAGAGCCTGTGCGTCGAGTACGGCATCATCGCCATCAACGTCCCCGGCGGGTTGGCGGAGTTTGTGGCTGTCAAAGCCGCAGAGGTGATGAAAATTCCTGATGATCTCCCCTTCGAAGAGGCTGCCGCGGCGCCGTTGGTCTTCCAGACCGCCTGGCGAGCGGTGACCACCCGGGGGCAAGTGCGGCCCGGCGAGGAGGTTCTCATCATGGGGGCCAGCGGCGGCGTTTCCACCGCCGCTATCCAGATCGTCAAAATGCTGGGAGCGCGAGTCATCGCGGTGACCAGCAGCCCGGAGAAAGCCGCTCAAGTCGAGAAGCTGGGCGCGGACCTGGTGTTGAATCGTAACGAAGGGGACTATTGGGCCGAGATCAAGAAGGCCACCAACAACCGCGGCGTGGATGTGATCGTGGAGAGCGTGGGCGGGGCCACCTGGGTGGAATGCCTGGACAGCCTGGTCAAGGGCGGCCGTCTGGTGACCTATGGGAACACCTCCCGCAGCCTGGGCGAGACCAACCTTTCGACGGTCTATTGGAACCAATTGCAGATCATCGGCAGCACCATGTCTAACCGGAAAGAATTCGCCGAGGTGATGGATTTGGTCTTCCAGGGGAAACTGCGCCCGGTGATTGACCAAGTGTTCCCCCTGGAGCAGACCCGCGCAGCCTACGAAAGGCTCGACCGCGGCGAACAATTTGGGAAGGTCGTCATCCGTATCGGTGGCGGTGATGGGTGATTTGGGTTTCAAGTATTGGAGCGCCGATTTATGGGAGTAGGAGGTTGATATGAGTGAGTCATTTCTGGTTGCTGCGGCGCAGGTTGCCCCGGCCTTTCTGGACCTGGAGGCATGCCTGGAGATCGCCGAACGCTGGATCGCCGAGGCGGGGGAGAAGGGCGTCAAGGTCTTGGTCTTCCCGGAGACCTGGCTGCCTGGCTACCCCTTCTGGCTGGATCGGAGTCCCGAAGCGGCGAAGTGGAACCACCCGCCCGCCAAGGCCGTCTTCCGCCGCCTGGTGGAGAACAGCGTCGCCATCCCCTCCCCGGCCACCGAGCGATTATGCGCCGCGGCGGCCGAGGCCGGGCTGACCCTGGTGATGGGCCTCCACGAAAAGGACGGCAGCACGCTCTACAATTCCATGCTCTACATCTCCGAGAAAGGCGAAGTATTGGGCAAACACCGCAAATTGATCCCCACTTATACCGAACGCCTGGTGTGGGGACGCGGCGATGGCAGCACGCTGACGGTGGTGGATACGCCCGTGGGACGGGTGGGCGGTCTGGTCTGCTGGGAGCACTGGATGCCGCTGGCTCGCCAGGCCATGCACCAGAAGCGAGAAGTCGTCCACGCCGCGGTGTGGCCCACGGTGGGGGAGGTCCACCGGTTGGCCTCCCGGTCCTATGCCTTTGAGGGACGCTGCTTCGTGGTTGCGGCGGGTTCGGTGCTGTACCGCCAGCATTTGCCCACCGACCTGGAGCTACTCAACCATATCCCCGGCGATGGCCCCTGGATGTACGGCCGTTCAACCATAATCGGCCCCGACGCAAGCATCCTCGCCGGCCCGGCGGAGGCCGAAGAGACCCTGCTCATCGCCGAAGTGGACCCCGCCCAGATCACTGAAGAATCCATGACCCTCGACGTGACCGGCCACTACGCCCGCCCCGACGTGTTCACCTTGCTCGTGAATGAGGAACCGCGCGAGGGAGGCTAGTTAGCGGTGAACGTCCTCATCAATGGAAGCTGGCAAATAATGTCATCCGCCCCGCTTCCATAACAACAAAAACATTATCCATTCCCTAAATTCAACCCGCTCCACCCTCCCAGAGTTTCCCTTTTCCTTGTTTACTTGTTCCCTGTATACCTGTTTCCCTCTTTACCCCCCCATTACCATCCCTTACATCCAGATAACAGCCCTATAACATCCACTCTGTACTCTATATATAAATCAGTGCAACAGGAGTACGTCATGGAACTTAATACCAAACCAATAGATGTTATCAACCAAGAGCAAACCCAACCCCGCAAGCAGGTCAAGTTCAGCAACCGGGGCATGGCTGCCGGTATCGGGCTGGGCGTGATCGTCTTGCTGGGCGCATTCTTGCGCTTTTACGAGTTGGGCGAATACAGCATCGGCAACACCTACTACGCCGCCACCGTGCAGAGCATGCTGCTCTCCTGGAAGAATTTCTTCTTCGCCGCCTTTGAGCCGGGCGGCTCGGTGAGCGTGGACAAGCCGCCTCTGGGATTCTGGGTGCAGGCCGTCTCCGCCTATATGTTCGGCGTGAACGGGTTTGCTTTGGCGCTGCCCCAAGCGCTGGCGGGGACTCTGTCCATCCCCTTGCTGTATTCTCTGGTGAAGCGCCCCTTCGGCGAGTGGGCGGGATTGATCGCCGCGCTGGCGTTGGCTATCACCCCGGTGACCATCTCCACCGAACGCAACAACACTATTGACGGGCTGCTGGTGTTCGTGCTGCTGTTGGCGGCCTGGGCGGTCATCCAGTCGGTGCGCAGCGGCAAGTTCCGCTACCTGCTGTTGAGCGTCTTCCTGGTCGGCCTGGGGTTCAATATCAAGATGCTGCAAGCCTTCATGGTTTTGCCGGCCTTCTACGCTCTGTATTTCCTCGGCGCGCCTCATAAGTGGTGGAAGCGGACCGGACATCTGGCCGTCGCCACGGTCCTCCTATTGGCAGTGTCGCTGTCCTGGGCGGTTGCGGTGGACTTGACCCCCGCGGAAGACCGCCCCTACGTGGGCAGCAGCGATGATAACACGGTGATGGAACTGATCGTGGGGCATAACGGTCTCTCCCGGCTGGGACTGAACAATCTGCTGGCCTCGGACGATGACGGCCCCGGCGGGGACGATGGCGGGCAGCCCGGCCAGCCTCTGGATGGTCAACCGGGCCAATTTGCGGGCAACCAACCTCCCCCCAACGACGGACAGCAGAAGCCCGGCCAGATCCAGGGTAGTCCGCCCCAATCGCCTGGGGATGGCCCCCAATCCGGCCAGCCTCCGGGTGGCGGGGATGGTCAAGATGGCGGGGATGGGGGAGGAGGACAATTCTCCCATGAGGTCGGGCAGGCGGGCGCGCTGCGCCTCTTCACCGAGCCGCTGTCCGACGAGGCCAGTTGGCTGCTCCCGCTAGCCCTTCTCAGCATCCCTCTTCTTCTGGTCGTGCTGGGATGGCGTTGGCCGCTGAGCGAAAAACACCTGGCGGTGGTCCTGTGGGCAGGATGGCTGATCCCCTGCGTCCTCTATTTCACCTGCACCACCGGCCTGTTCCACGCCTACTATCTGATCATGCTGGGACCGGCGATGGCCGCCCTGGTGGGCGCCTCGGCCTGGGCGTTGGGTAAGCTGTGGGAAAAGCGAACCTGGCTCGGTTGGGCCGCCGCGGCCCTGCTGGCCGGTGGGACGCTCGCCTTCCAGCTCGTGATGCTATCGGGCTACCCCGAGTACGCCGGGTGGTTGGCGGCTATCTCCATCGCTTTGTTGGTCGCTGGCCTGGGGACGCTGGCCTGGACTGCCATACAGCCCCGGAAGTGGTTGAGCCAGGCCGCTCTGGGGGTCACTCTCCTGGCGGTGATGGTCGCCCCGCTGGCCTGGTCCGGCCTGACTACCTTCAACACCAATGCCAACGTCTCGCTGCCCAATTCCGGCCCTGACACCGGACAGGATGCTGGCAAAAGCTGGTCCACCCTGATAACGACGGATCAGCAGATCATCCTCGATTACCTGCTGGCCAACACCGACCCGGACAGCTACCTGGTCGCCACCCTCAACGCCCGCGAAGCCGCGCCTTACATCCTGGAATCCCTGCGCCCGGTCCTCACCTTCGGCGGGTTCGGCGGCAGCGATAACGTCGTGGACGTGGAACAACTGGCCCAGATGGTGGCTAGCGGCGAACTGCGCTTCATCCTGGGCAGCATCCAGCAGAAACCCGATATCGCCGCCTGGATACAAAACTCTTGCTCGCAGGTCAACCTCCCCGGCCTGACCCAGACGGCTTCTACCAACCAACAATTCAACCCCGGCCCCGGCGGGCAGGACCAATCCAGCGTCCTGTACGACTGCGGCGGGAGTTGGTAGGCGGATTGCCAAAAACCTATCGGAGGTTCATCATGGAATTCAAACATAACAACTCCCCTCAAAGCGATGCGCAAGCGAACGCCATAACCCTGCACCAACCTGTCGGCCTGCGCCAGATCCTGGCCCGGCTGCCCTTCCCGGTCTGGCTGGAACAGACCCTCAAGTTCCTGACGGTCGGCCTGCTCAACACCACCCTGGACGCCGGTCTCTACTTCCTTCTGACCCGCTGGGTAGGTTTCGCAGAGTTCCAGGTTCTGGCGAAAAGTCTCTCCTACGGGATGGGCATCCTCAACAGCTTCTACTGGAACCGCTCCTGGACCTTCAAATCGGAGACCTCCGCATCCAAAACGCTCACCCCCTTCGTGCTGGTCAAACTCGTCGGGTTGGCCCTCAATGCCGGGGTGATGTACCTCTGCTTGAACGCCTACAATCTGCCCGAAATTCTCTCCCTGGCCCTGGCCACCGGCTTTTCCTTGATGTGGAACTTCACCGTCAGCAAGTTCGTCGTCTTCAAGAAATGACCTTCCGCAGGGGCGGGGCTGGTCCCCGCCCCACGGCCTATGGGTGCAATTCAGTTTTGGGGGTTTGGCGACCGATAACGCAGCGACTAAAGTCGTTGACATTTGCAAAGTCGGCCTTCGCCGACTAATAGAAGGTTTCAGTCCGCCAGAGGGCGGACTTCGCAGTTGTTGGTGCGACTTTAGTCGCTATATAGCGGGATGATCGTTATCCAAGATCGCTGAAGTTAAGCTGCCCCCAACATATTCATTCAAAATGGCGGTCAAGTCGGCCATCGCCGCCTCCACGCTTTCCCTCCCCCCAGGATGGTGGGCCTCGGTGGTGATGATGACCCTGGTAGTGTCCGGCCGGGTGGCGGATTCGGCGCTCTGCCGCCAGCACCAGCGCCGGGCGATGACCAGCCCGGTCTCATCGGAGAAGACTGCCTCCCCCGGTTCTGGGTGTTTGACCTCGCTTTCGCCCAGCCCGGTGTAGCGTTCTGTCCCCTCGGCGAAATGCACCGTCACAGATCCTTGCAGCGCACGCCGGTCGAAACCGGCCACCGGTATTCCATAACGTATGCTGACCAGGTTGCACAAGTCTACCAGGGTGTTGATGCTGGGGATGTCTCCCGCCTTGGTCAGGCGGCGGAGCAGGGCTTCGGCCGCGCTGCGGTACTTGGTGGGATTCACTCCAAAGGCGCGGAAGGCGGCTCGCCAGGCAGCCAGCGACTCGATCTCGCTCAGCGGCGTGTCGCCGATGCGCTCCAGGGTGGCGCGCTGTTCTTCCTGGTAGAGATTGAGCAATCCCTCCGGGGTAGGGCCGTTGGTCAAGCCCTCCGCCAGGATCACGCCGCCCACCAGGTTGGGATACTGGGCCAGGATTTCAGGATGGTATTGGAAGGTAGTTTGCATAGCTTGCCGGTTATCTCACTTCGTGTGCAGGATACCTCATTTTACCAGAACTAGACTCCAGGCTACCTGGTATCAATAAATATCCATGCGATAGCCCCAAGGGGGGATTGGCAAACGCCGGGTTTCAGGATTTAATTAGCTTGAATAGTACTGGGAAGATGTTGATATGAATGATACACAAAATGGTAATGGCAGCCCGAATCTGATCGTACACTTGTGTCCCCGCGTCACCTGGGATATGGCCCAGGGCAAAGGGGAGTACCAGTCCCCATCCCTGGAGATGGAGGGCTTTATCCATTGCTCTGCGCCGGAGCAGGTTTTACAGATCGCCAACGCGTTTTACCGGGGCAAGCGCGGCCTGGCGCTGTTGTGGATCAACACCCAACAAGTGCAGCCTGAGATCCGCTGGGAAACGGCCGATGTCCCCGGTGAAGTGTTCCCCCATATTTACGGCTCACTCAATCTGGACGCCGTAATTGACGTTTGGGATTTCACCCCCAACCCGGACGGCAGCTTTTATATGATTCCCACCGCTTGAGCTAACGTTATGTCAATCATGGTTTGACAGGTTGATGTCCGCCAACCTTTCGAAGGTTGTTTGGTAAAATCACTTATTTTGCTCTTGAGAACTGTTATTTTTTAGCAGGTTTGAAGCCTGAGCAACCTTCGCAAGGCTTAGCGCATCTCTGCGATTGAGCCATGACAGATTAGTAGGAGGGTGAGGTTATATAACACAAGGACACGAAGACTTTTGTTATTTTTGGGATAGAGGTGACTCAGCGACTGAAGTCACCTGACGACTAAAGTTGCTGACATTTACAAAGTCCGCCCCTTCAGCGGACTGAGGGCAGCGGTGAGTTGGGGTGCTTGGAGAGTCGACCCTCATCCCCGGCCCTTCTCCCTGGAAGGGAGAAGGGAGCAAAACTTTTGGAGGGCGGCATGGTGTGGAACTGGGGAGGCGTGAGCCAGGTTCCAAGAGAAATACCCCAAGTACTGATACCTTCTTCCAACCCATGACAAAAACCCGAAGGCGCAACGCCTTCGGGTTTTAGATTAACTTCTTAAGAATGACCAGCCATCAGGTAGGCGAGACTCTCAGACGACGGGCGAGGAAGATCACCACCAGCAATACCGCCGCAAAGGCCAGCAACCCCGGCGCTCCCACGTCATCGGCAAACCCGGTGCCGGCCAGCTCGGTCACGGTTGGGGTCAGGCCGCCTGCGGCTGCTAGGGTTTCGAGCGCGTTTTGGGTTTCCCGAGCCTCGGCGGTTAGCAACAAATCGCCCACCGTATCGGTGCGGGCGATATCGGTCAGGTCTAGGGTCGCCTCCGTTGCGATGAGCGGGGTGACGGTTGGGGTGGAGGTCGAGGTCGCGGTCGGTTCGGATGTGTCGGTGGGGGTTGGGCTATACCTTGCGACCTCAGCCGTCTGAGTCAGAAACTGAGCGAACTCGGTGTTTTGGGCGTTGATGCCGGCCGCTTCGGTTGCATTCGGGTCGCCGCCGCCCCCGGTTAAATTGGTGACGATAAAGTAACCGGCCATACAAAGTAATGAAAGCAGCATAATGCCGCCCAAAACTCCCGCTATGAGGAGAAAGGTTCGGTTATCCGATTCTTCTGGGGGTGGGCCACTATCCAGATTGCTGTCAAAGTCTTCTAGCATCGCATTCACTCCTTAAGAGTATTTCCTGTTTTTATCTAGGAATACCTATTTTTACTCTAAAACTTCAATATTCGCCAGTGGAACTAGGGCGCTTTCTCCGTTTTCCAGGCGGATTTCGGCGGCCGGAGCGCGCACACCGCTGGGAAAAGTGACGATTCCCGGACGCAAACTGGCAATTGTGCCTATCGCGGACGTGTACGGAGCGCGCAACATGCGCACCTGTTGGCCGGGCGCAAAGATGTCCGCGTCCCGCGGCGCCGGCGGGTCCCCCGAAGCGGGCAGGGGGATGATGATCTCCGGCCGGATGCCGTAAAAGCGGTCATACCGTTCGGCGTTGAGCGCCACCTCGCGGGTATCATTGGTGGTCAAGAGTTTGAAAGCGGTGGAGTTCATGGGGATGTGTCCAAAGCCTTCGATCACCACGATGGGGAAGCGCATCTTGGACGCGGTGGGCACCAGGTTGGTGGACATGCTTCCCAATATCAAGCCCCGGGCGGGCAGGTCGGCTGCGGTTTGCAGGGCTTCTATTTGATTGGCGTGCCCGGCCAGCAAGACCATCCCCCGCAGGCTCACGTCCATCTTGTCGGGGGTGAGGATGTCTTCAGGGGCTTCAAGCAGCGAATGCAATTGGCCGGTGTCCATGCGGCCATTGCCCCAAACACATTGGACCCAGGCTCCGGTAGTCTCGATGACGGCCCCCCGATCGGGCATGAGTTGGGAGACCACACCCGGCATTCCGGCCCGCAGTTGGTAAGGCGGGGTTTCGGTCTCCAGGAGAACTTTCCCGCCGCCGATGGCGGCGATCATGCCTGCCGAGGGCGCTCGCACCATCCGGGCTGCCAGGCTTCCCCCCCGGTTGGCGATAATACCCCCTGAGTCCACAAACTCGCCTACCTGTCGTTCGATGAGTTGGTGGGCTTGCTCGGCGGAGACGCCCAGGCCGCGGGCCACGTCCAGCAGGATGTGTTCGGGCTTCAGGTTGGCTTCGGCGATGACGTCGGTCGCAATTACCTTTTGCCCCTGGCGTACTAGAACCTGACCAAACACCGGCAGGACTCGCTTGCGGCGAATAGTGGTCAACGGTAAAACGTGGGTGACAGGGGCGGTTATGCTCATAGGCTTAATTGTGCAAGAATAATACCAGGTTAGGTTCGGCCCTCCAAGGCCCACAGCCACTTTTTGAGGCTTTCGCGCCGGCGTTGGGGTTCGGCCATCAAGCGCAGCGGACGCCCGCGGGCGTCAATGACCACCCCCAGCGCGCCGCCCACAACTCGCAGGTTGTCGGCCCGCCCTGGTCCAGAGCCGATATTGAATCGCTGCAAGGGCTGGAGATGCAGGCTGGCTACCTGTCCGGTGGGGAGCGGAAGGACTGCTACTGTGCCAAATTTGACTTCATATTTACTCTCGGCCCCCGACTCATCCACCAGCCGGATGCGCAGCGCCGGGCTGCCGTGCCGGGCCTGGCCGACGGGAGAGATAACCGTGCCCAGGCTGAGGAAAGTGCTGGAGTCCAGCACCTGCACGGTGAGCAGCGGGTTGACGGCTGCCGCCGCCCCCAGCGCGGGGGAGAGGTTGTTTTGGTCCAGGACGATGGTGGTGATCCCGGCGGGTTGGAGCGCGTCCAGCAGGATCAGCAGGCTCTGCCCTAGAGTAGGCGCTTTGGTGAGCACGCTGCCCGCGGCCACGATGAGTTCCGTCTCTGGAAGGGTCTCTGGGACTAAATATTTGAACCCGGAAGGAAAATCGCCCTCGGTTTGCTTTAACGCGCTTCTCAACACCTCCCGCGCCAGGGCTTCCTCGATAGACAGGTCTTGGGCGGTGGCGGGGAGGCTGTGGGGGTAAATAGTCTTGTTATAGATGTAGTCGCGGACGTAGTCGTCCGGAGTTTCGACCAGCAGCCAGCGGGTGATGTCTTCCAGGCGGCTGTGCTGAAGCAGCCAGGTCAATCCTTCTCCCAGCCCAAGCTGGGGATAGACCTTGAGATTCAGGTCGCCTCTCAGGGCGCTGGCGATGGTTGTGGCGGAAGCCCCCACGTCCACCCCCAGGATGCCTTTGTTGGACTTGTACAGTTCGCTCAGGAACCGGATCACCCGCCCGAAAGCGGTCGAGGTGGGGCTTAGGTTCCCTCCCGCCCAGGCATCTAGTTCTTGCACGCCCAGGATCTGGCGTGCTCGTACCCGGCGGAAGATGGCGGACAGGGCAGTTTGAGCCGGGTCGAGTTGTTCGAAATCCAGGCTGGGACGGATGTTGGGGGCCAGGTGCAGGGGGCCTAGCTCTTCAAGAGTGGGTTTGATCCTCTCTATTAAATCCTGGTTGCCCGCATAGAGCACTTCCGGGCGCTGCTCTTCCGGCATAAGGCTCAGGGCCATGCTCAAGGATTGGATCAGTTTCAACACCGAGCGGGATGCGCCCCCGTTGGTGCCTCCCGCCAGCACGATCAGGTCAGGCTGCAGGCGCAGAAAGGCGTCTATCTGGGCTTCTGGTTTGCGCCGGTCGTTCAGGCTCAAGGTTTCGGCTACCCGGGCGTAGGTGGTGCCCAACAAATTCTTGGCGCTTTCCAGGGAGACGTTCTCCAAAAGCCCTACCGCGGCCGCCTTGAGGGGAGGCCCGGCTGAAAAAGTGGCTACGAAAGTATCCACCCCAGAGCCTTCCGGCAGGCTGGGGATGATCAATTGTTCATCCTCATTGAGCAAGATACGCCCGGTGATCTCTTGCAGGCGGTCCAGGGCCTGGTGGACGCCCTCGCTGGCATCCTGAAAAGGCGCTCCGGCGGTCGTCGGCGCGGAGCCGCCCGCCAGGAAACGGTAGCGGCCTTCCACCGCGTCGAACAGCAAGGCCCGGGTGGTCACTTCACCCACGTCTATAGCTAGCAATGAATCGGCGTCAACGCTTGAGGGTCTGGTCATGGATTTCGATTAGCCTTGCGTTAAAGTTGAGAGATATTGCCATAGGAACTGGATCCGGTCAATCAGGGCGGTGAGGGCCGCGGCGTACACCCCGGCGAACATCACCCCAAAAGTGATGGCGATGAAGATTTGTCCAATGATGCCGATAACCTTGAGGATGATGTTCTGTTGCGCCTCGCCGTCCGCCTTGGCCCGAGCGCCAAAATTAAAATAGATCAAGGTGGACAAGGTGCCCAGAAGGATGATGCTGCCATAAAATAAGCCTTCATCATTGAGAGCCTCGGTCGAGGCGTTGACCTGGGGGAAGAGGGTGCCTGCCACAGCGCCGCCAATGGCTACCGCCGCGCCTACCCCCACCAGGTAGGCGGTGGATATGCTCCCTATTCCGCTGAACCGGGGAGATAATTTGGCGGCCAGCAGCAAACACAGCGCTAGAGGCCAGATGAGCAGGGACAAGGAAGATAAATCTCCAGTATTGAGCGCTTCCATGATTGGAGAGAATAATCTGGGGGCCAGGACGCCGTGCCAGGCAACTGCCAGGGCATAACCGGCCGCCACCCCCACAAAGATGTGGACCGCCAGCCGAAACAGCGGGTTATCGCCCAGGAGATAGCTGAACACAAATAGGGTGAGGATAAAACCGAACAGCAGGCCCAATGTTTCCATTATTGCAGGGTCTAGGTTTCCCATATTACTTCAGGGCCTCTTCGTCGTCGCGGGGGGTCCGGCGGCTAAGCAGGGCGGTGACCAGGCTGTACATGCCGCCCAAAAGGATCAATCCTACCGCCACCGAGCGTCCTGCGCTGTAGGCGTCCCAATAGACCCGGGCCTGGAAAGGGGCATCTGGTCCGCGGGTCGTGGTCTGGTAAGCGGCTCCGCCGGTCAAGCCGGTGACCATGCCCGACACCTGTTTGGGGACGCTTTCGTAATAGGGCCGCACCATCGGTTCGGCCTGAGCGCTGATCACCATCACCAGGGCGGTATTTTCCAGCAGGGGCTGGACTTGTTCCACCCAGGCCCGAGCCGTGTCGGGGTCGTCTACCAGAACGACGATCAGGGCGAAATCGTTCAGCCGGGTTACGCCCTGCAAGGGCGGCGCGCCGTCCTGGACGGCGTCAGGCCAAATTTTTTCATAGGTCTGGCCGCCAACCTCCAGCAGGCTCCCCGCGATAGAGAGGGGAGCCGCCTGAGGGGGATCGGAGGCGAATTGCAGCAATCCCACCGGGCCGCCGGAGAGATAGCCCAGGTTGATGTATTGGATTCCGTGTTGGTAGCCATGCTCCTTCAACCCGGATTTGTGTATCATTTTCTCGGCCAGGGCCGGGCCGGTAGGGGAAGTGGAGATCACCGTCAGGCGAGCCCCCTTGAGCATGAGGTGGTCGAGAACCGCTTCGGAAGCGGTCTCCAGCTCTCCAGAGAAGCCGGGTTCGTAATCAAAAGCCGTCAGCACGGGCGCATTATCAGGCAGGCCGTTTATCAAGGCGCTCACCGCGGCGACTTCCTCGGGCGGGATGGAGGGAATTTTGCCGCTCATGGAGCCGCTCACAACTGGAAAAGCCACCGCGACTATTAAGACCAGGGCGCTGACCCAATATAAGACCCGCTGGGACAGGAGGGCGATGCTTGGCCGGATGGAATAAGGCTCTTTTTCCCGCGCCACCAGGTCTGCCAGAATGGCGGCGTGATTCTTTTGATTTTCGGTGACTTGAAGCCGCATGGAGTAAATGGGGGTCTTGCCGAATTGGACCACGTCCGGCTCGGCGGGCAAGACGCCCCGCAGCCCGGCCAGAGGCCCAATGGTGACCTCTTCCTGGTTGCCCTCTTCTATAACTTCGGGGGCTGCCGCCGCCTCCACCGGGCGCATGGCTTGGAGCCAACTCGGCAAGGCAGCCGGGGCAATGTCGCCCTCTTCTGCCAGTTCCTCTGTTGTGCCAGCCTGGAAAACTTCCCCGGTAGCGGTCTCATCGGACAGCCAGGTGGGCAGATTGGCCGGTTCAATGGCTTCAAAGCCCGCATCGGTCACCTCTCCTAAGGTCTGTTCCCCAGGATCGGCGACCATGGCGGGGAATGTGTCATCTACGGTGATGTCGGGGGTGCTGGCTTGCAGTTGAGAAAGCCAGTCCGGCAGGTCGCCGTCCGGCCTCACGCCGCCCAGGATAGCTTCCTCTCCGCCGATGAGGGCCGGCCCTGGAGCTTCAAAGTCTACCGGCTCGGCGGTTTCTTCGATCATACCGGCGACCCAATCGGGACTCTCGGCAGAAGTTTCGGTCTCTGGGGCGTCTTCCTCCGCGATGCCGGACAACCAATCTGGCGTCTCTTCGGTTCTTTCGACCGCCGGGGCAGCGACTTCTTCCGCCATGCTGTTGATCCAGTCTGGGGTCCCTCCTTCGCCTTCGGGAGCCGGGGCTTCTTGGCTGGCGACCCCAGACATCCAATCGGGGGTTTCTTCGGCGCTCTCAGCTTCGGCAAGCTCAGCTTCGGCAAGCTCAGCTTCCGGGGCGGTTTCTCCCGCCATGCTGGAGATCCAATCGGGAGTCTCTCCTTCACTTTCGGGAGCCGGAGCTTCTTCGCCGGTGAGGTCGCCGAGCCATTCGGAGGGTTCTTCTGTGGTTGTGCTGCTGAACCAGTCAGATGCTTCCTCTTTGCCTTCGGCTGCGGGAACAGCCTCCTCAGCGCTCAAGTCAGCCATCCAGTCGGGGGTTTCTTCCTCGGCTTCGGCAGGCTCAGCTTCGGGCGAGGTCTCGCCGCCGGTCAAGTCAGAGAGCCAATCGGCGGCTGCCTCGGTCGGGGCAGCTTCGGCAAGCTCAGCTTCGGCGGGAGCCGCGGCCAGCCAATCGGGGGTTTCTTCCGCTGGGACGGCAGGCTCAGCTTCGGCAGGCTCAGCTTCGGGCGAGGTCTCGCCGCCGGTCAAGTCAGACATCCAATCGGCGGCTGCCTCGGTCGGGGCGGCTTCGGCAAGCTCAGCTTCGGCGGGAGCTGCGGCCAGCCAATCGGGGGTTTCTTCCGCTGGGGCGGCAGGCTCAGCTTCGGGCGAGGCATCGCCGCTGGTCAGGTTGGAGAGCCAATCGGCGGCTGCCTCGGTCGGGGAGATCTCAGCAGGGGCTGCTTCGGCAGGCTCAGCTTCGAGCGGCGCGGCCTCCTCGCCAGAAAGACCGGAAAGCCAATCGGGTGAGTCTTCACCGGGCGCGGGGGCCGCCTGGTCTTCATCCGATTGCAGTTCGCGCACCCGGTCCATATAATCGCCGGTTTCGGGCGCAGGTTGGGCGGTCTCTTCCTCTTCCTGGCGGGTTTGAATGCGGTCCAGCCACTCATCGCCTCCCAGTTCACCGGTCACACCGCCAGAAAGGTCGGGGCCTTCCCTTCCGCCCAGAGGCGGTTCGGCTCCAGGGTCTTCTGCGGCAGTGCTGCGAATACTGTCCAACCAATCGGCTGCCTCCTCCCCTGTTGCGGAGCTTGGTTCGAGGGGTTGGTCTTCGGCGCTTTCAGGTTGGAGCTGAGCCATCCAATCGTCCTCCACGCTTTCGGCGGGAGGCGGCTCAGGAGCGCCTTCTTTTTTCTTTCGCAGGTCTTGAAGCCAGGAGGGGAGAGTTTCTTCCAGTTCGGAGGTCTCGCGGGAAGTGGGTTGTTCGCCGGGCTGCAGGGGTTGGGTCCCCGGCGGCATGGGGCCGGTCTCTCGAGGCATGGGTTGATCGCCCGGACGGAGAGGCTCGGTCCCTGGCGGCATGGGGCCGGTTTCCCGGGGCGTGGGCCGTGCGCCTGGATAGAGAGGTTCGGTTCCGGGGAGGGGCGGCTCGCCTTCCGAGGGCTGGGAGATGATCAAGGGTTTGAGGCGCGCGCCGCAAGCCTTGCAGACATCCAGCTCTGCGGGGTTGGAAACGCTGCACATTGGACAGCGGATTTCTTCAGCCATACCTATCCACCGTAGGGGCGGTCCGCGCCCAGCAAGATTCTAAGCCCGGTCGCGATGATGCCCAGGGCCACGCCCAGCAGGATGCCGCGTGCCCCCGCCGCAGCCGGAATCTGCACGATCCAATCGCGGATATCGCTTAGTAGGGAATTAGAACCCAGGAATGAGGCCTCGCTCACCAGCACGATCAAGACCGTGACCACAAAAATAATAGAAAGCAGGTTGGCCCGGCGGTTCAACATTCGGACGCTGGCGTAAACCAGGCTCACCGCAACCAGCGCCATGAGGCTGGTTTCCAGGGGAACTTGAATGCTGTCAAAGACCCAGAGCGGCAAGACTTCGTAAGGGCCTTGCACCAGGCCGATCATGGCGGTTAACAGAGCGGTGATCAATAAGAAAATGCTGTAAACCCAGCTTGATTCGAACTGGATAACTTTGCGCAAATGCACCACACCCAGGTTGATCACGCCCAATAACAGGGCCATAGCGGCTACGATGACGGCCCAATCTACCAGGACGACTCGGAAGCTGTTTAAATCTGGGAGGAAATAGCCTCCCAGGATGATCAGGCCGAAGCCGATGGCAATGGCAACCGGGATTAGACGGAGATATTTCACTGCAAGGATCCTAGAAATTTAATCGTCGCGGAGGCCAGAATGAACACGACCAGCAGCCATCGCATCACGTCTTGGGCGCGAAGGCTGGCGAAGTGGGCGGGGCCGGCGTTGGTGTATGCGCCCGCCGCGTAGAGTTCTTCACCAATAAGGGGTTCCTCCGCGGTGGCGTATAGGATGGCCTGGGCGGGGATGCTGTCGCTGCCTGCCAGGGTGAAAACATTCTGGCGTTCGCTGTGATCGGTGATGAGGGCCACCTCGGTGCCGAAACTGCCCAAGAGGACGTTGGCCGAAACTTTCTCGGTATCTACAATGGGCAGGACCCCGGCCGCGTAGGAGAATGGGGTGACTCCGGCCAGCCGCCCGGAGGAGGCATTGTAGCGGTCCAGCGCGCCCACCGCCCGGTAGGTTTTGAGCAAAGTGTCCTGGGAAAGATAGGTCAGCGTGCCGTCCCCAGAGGTGGCTATGGGCGGTTGGTCGCTGACCGAGGCGACCTGGGCGATGCGGCCCAACACGCTCAGCCCCACCATGGCCGCCGCGCTGCGGGGGCTGGTGATGCTGCTGCGCCCCAGCGAGACGTGGATGCGGGTGCCGTCTTCTACGGCTAGTTCAATTGCCTCGCCCAGTTTCTTGAACGCCGGGATGGGGCGCAAATTTTTGATTGAACGTTTGCGGCCAACAGCCGAGAAAAAGAGAAACAAAACCGCGAAAAGAAGCACCGCGCCTAGCTCTATCACTCTGGTTCCTCCCGCAGCAGGCTGATAAAGGCCTGGGTATTTTGGGTCTCTTCCAACAGATGGGCCAGCTCGGTGGAATGCTCTCTGGGCAGCAGCCAATCCAGAGCCGGTTGGCTGACGTAGACTGCCTGCGCGCCGACTAGATTGAGGGGCGCGCTGGCTTCCAAGAACGAGGCGGCGAACTCGCCCAACCCCCACCGTTGCAGGTTGGCGGCCCAGATTCGCCATATCTGGGGGCGCGCCTTATCCGCTTGCAGGCCGTTTTCTTCGGGGAGCGAATTATCCAATTTCATAGTATCAGTATAGCACAAATCCGTTTTATACATATTTACATACAATAGGGCAATGGAGCTATTCTAGTGACCAAGTTTTTAAGATTCTATATGCGCATTTCCAACAGGTCAAGCGAGTTTGGGGAGCAATAAACCCTCCCACAGGAAGGCCCATAATGATATTATTTCTGTTTAATGCCTGGCAAAATTAGGTAAATGCTCTCAAAGTGATAACCTGCGGGAGGTTGCGCCTAACGCCCTAATCCTTTACAATCCCCCTGGGTTCGCCCTCGCCAGACACGACCGAGAGCCATCCAGCGCCCTGAGCGCAAGACACCGAGGATAAATGGCGCCGCCATGACATACAATGACCAAGACAAGAATTCATCTCCAGAAGCGCAACTGAAGGCGGACAACCGGGCTACCGGCAGCGTCCCCGAGGCCTTCACCCAGATGCTGGGCCATATTTCAGGGGGGAAGGTCCTGGACGTTGCCACCGGAAGCGGCAATTTCATCAATATATTGAAGGGAAGCCTCCAGGAGTACGAGGCGTTCACCGGCATTGATGTCCGCCCCCTGCCGGACCTGCCCTCCCCCAACGTTTTCGAGGAAGAGAATGTCCATCACCTTGTCATGGACGCCGGGAATTTGGATTTTGAGGAGGGCCATTTTGACACCCTCAACATGGGCTTTTCCCTCAATCACCTGGACGACATCCCCAAAGTTTTGGCCGAGACCAAACGAGCGCTCAAACCCGGCGGGGTCTACATCCTATGCGAGATGCACCAGGGAAGACAGACTGAAGCCCAGCACACCCAAGCGGCCATTCATGGTTGGGCCGCGAGCATGGATAGGGCCTTGGGCATCACCCATCACCCGGTCTTCACCCGCCAGAAGATCCTCGAAATCGCCCAGGGGTTGAACCTGCGCGAGCAGAAGGTCTGGGATTACGTCAACCTGGACAGCGATCCTCTGGACCCTGAAGCGGTCGAGCATTACGCCTCGGCTATAGACCGCCATCTCCAGCGCGCCGAGGGGCTGCCCAACTATGATAAGATCAAGCAGCGCGGCGAGGAAATCCGCCAGCGCATTCACCAGTACGGATGCCAGATGGAGCCGCTGGTCGTCATCACCGGCTTGAAATGAATGTTTATTACAAACCTTTTACCACAGAGACACAGAGAA